>JAJXZA010000280.1 GCA_021780285.1 Planctomycetota bacterium | reverse complement strand
GGCTGGCCCTTTTTGAATAGCGGGGGAGGGATTCGAACCCCCGACCTCCGGGTTATGAGCCCGACGAGCTACCAGGCTGCTCTACCCCGCGATAAATTCGCGAACATCCGTGCTAACCGGCGGATGCTATGTATTGTGCGGAGCAAGCAACTGTCTTTCGGCAGTCGTCCTGATTACGATCAGGATTTGTACCCCGCGTTTAATTCAAAATCGCATCATCGCTGCGCATGCAGCGATTGTGCTGGCCATAAGCATACACTCCTGTACACCAGCCAGATTATGTAGTATCGCATTTATACAGTGGTTTTGTCAAACGAATATGAAATTTGTTTCCGTCAGTTTGGATGGGTGGTTAGAGCGAACGCGTCGCGTGGCCAGCCCGCAGCCCGCAACGACGATTCGGCCGAGGCTCTGAAAATAATGTTCTCGGGAGGCGGCATCGGGTTTATGCCGGTTTTGGCCGATTGGCGAGTACGTTAATGGTATTGGCACATTCTGGGAAAATTACGCCCTCAAGCTCGGCAATTTTTTCGAGTCGGCGGGTATGGCGGCCCTGCTCAAAATCGGAGCCAAGCCACGAGCGTACAATGCGGCGAATTAGCTCTTCGCCGAGAAGATCGGCCGCGAGGCACAGCACATTGGCGTCGTTGTAACGCCGAGAAATTTCGGCGGTGAGTTCGTCGTGGCAGGTGGCTGCACGTATGCCCGGAACTTTGTTGGCGACAATGGCCATGCCAATGCCGCTGCCATCAATCAAAATGGCCCGCTGCGCCTCGCCCTTGACGACGGCGATGGCTGCCGGCACGGCATAGTCGGGATAGTCGCATGGGCGGGCATCGTGAACGCCGAAATCAAGCAGTTCATGTCCGAGGCTATGAATATGATGCTGCAGGGGTGTTCGCAGATTGAAGCCTCGATGGTCGCAGGCGAGGGCAATTTTCATAGTTCAATACCATCCAGTCGTTGCGCGATTAATGCGTGAATCTTTTGGGCAACCTTTCGGTAATTTTCACGGCTGGAGCCTATTGGATCGCTCACATCACCGTTTTCATCCAAGGTGAAAGTCTTGTCCGCCACGGATGGATTCATCTCAATTATCTCCTTGAGATGACCCTTGGTCATTGTATAGATGACATCCGCCCGTCGCAACAACTCGCCCGTGAGAGACTGCGAGGAGTGCGCTTCAATATCAGCCCCAAGTTCGGCCGCTGCCGCTATGGCGTCGGCGGTGGCCGGCATTCCCGAAAAGGCTCCGGTACCGGCGGACAGCACCAGCACATGGTGGTCGGCGAGGTCCTGCGGCCGCGTGTGAAGCTTTTTTGCCAAAAACTCCCGGGCAAAACCGGCGGCCATCGGCGAACGGCACGTATTGCCCGAACACACGAACAAAATGGTCAAATCGGCCATGCGGTAAATAATTCGTGCGTCTATAACGCCCGGTCGCACCACCTTGAGCTTATCTTGCTTCACTTGCACCACAGTTGAGGCTTTGCGATAGCGTGTTGGGCCGTCATCCACAATGGCGGCGACTGCATCCGAAATGGTTTTGGCGATGGCATCGGCGGAATGAGCCGCGGTGCCTTTGCCGGCGCCGAGAATCGCAATTGGATGTTTAACCCGCGACAGCAAAGCGTGGGTGAAAGCATTATCGGGGCAGCGCAGATTCATCATGCCGCCCTGAGTCATTTCGTCGGCAGTTGCTGCGCCTACCAGCGGCGTGAGTTTGCGCCGATCTTCCGGGGTGACGGGCAGTTCAAATGCTACTGGACCGGGCCAGCACTTGCGTATAAGCCGGGATGCAACAGGCGGGATTTTGCCCAGAAACCGTTGGGTTGCGGCCGCGTCGGGCAGGTGCACAACCCAGGGTGCGGGGGTCTTGATGTGCTTAAGTTCCATTGCTTCCTGCACCGCAGAACGCAGCGCAAGATTGATGGCGATTCCATAGACGGTTTCGGTGGGCACAACCACGAGTTTGCCGTTACGGAGCAATTTACTAGCCTGTGTGACAGCTTCGTCAAACTCCGCCGGTGACCTGCAGGTGTATATTGTGGCGCTCATGGCGATTGTCTCCGGGGCATCAGGATGAACGGGCGCGTCGCGGGGCGGTCAGCGTTTATCGGGATAAAAGGTGTTGTAAAAGAGTGCATAATTCTGCTTCACCCATGCTGAAAGTTCCGGCGTGAGCACCTCATTATAATCTACGGGCACAGGTTCGAGCTTTTGGCGAATGCGATGATCGCCATAAATGGTGTGGTAGGCGTCATTTTCCTGGGTAGCCTGCGGAATGTTTGCAAAGTCGTGCTCATAGTATGGCTCTTCAATATAATCATAAACACGGCGCATCACCTGCTGCGGATTTGTGGTGAGGTCTTCAAATCGCACAATGCATAAGTGGCGCAGCACCCCGGTTTGTATTGCTTCAACTAGCCGACCCACCGCAATCCCCACCGGAGGGCCATTGAGCCAGCGCATCACACGGTTATTGATGGTAATCATATTAAGTGTGCCGGTGACTTCATCCGCATCAGCGCGGTCGCGGTTTTTGCGAAACAGCTTCTCCATTGAGGCGAGGACTGCGCGCAAATCACGGACGCACACGATAAATTTTGGATTAGGATGAAACTGTTTTACCCAGTCGTAATAATGAAACCATGAGCGGCATTTATCCACGCAGACGGGTTTATCGGTTACACCATCAAAAAACCCGTTAAGTCCCGCTTTGCAGTATTGAATAAATCCCTTTTTCATCAGGTCGGGGTCTTGCGCTTTAAATTCAGCAAGGTCGGTGTAGTACTTGCGGCTTGCCAGCAGCAAATCTATCACTGAACTGGTGGGCGTGCAGTAAAACCGTGGATTTTGTGCCAGAATATTCTGCATGACGGTGGAACCAGCCCGCGGCAGAGAACTGTTAAATATAATTTTTTTGTGTTGCATGGTCTAATCTCCAGACAAAAGCACAACCTTCCCGTCAACGCAGGCTACACGATAACACTGCGGGGGCAAGGTAGAAAGCATCCGTGAGGAAAAAACTTTATCGCCGTAATTGATGTCATTTTCGCCTGCCGCCTCTCGCCTCATGTTAAAACAAATTGTTCTGATAGGGGTCTTTGTTGGGGGGATTGTCCATGATGTTTTGGGCTTCACTCATCAGTTCTCCGATGTCCTTGAACTGGCGATAAACAGACGCAAAACGCACGTATGCGATGGGGTCGGTTGCGCGCAGATATTTCATCACAAGCTCGCCAATAACCGAACTGGGAACCTCTCGGCTGGGCAGGCGGGCTACTTCTTCTTCCACCGCATCTGCGAGTTTGACAATGGCCTCGGCTGGCACGGGTCGTTTGTAGCAGGCCTTCTGCACACCTTCGAGAATAAGTTTGCGATCGAATGGCACGCGGGTGCCATCCTTTTTAGCCACCGTAAGGCGAATGGTGTCTTCAATGCGCTCGTAGGTGGTAAACCTGCGGGAGCAATGTTCACAAATACGCCGACGCCGTATGGACTCACCGCCTTCAACAGGGCGGCTGTCTATCACACGATCTTGATCCATTGAATGACAATACGGACAGCGCACAAAACATCCAGCAAACCACAATAACCTCTGTGTAGGTTAGTCGTGGTGTGCCGGAGCGTCAAACGCAGATTTTGCCGCAGGCCCGCTGCGGGGAAGTCTTGACTCAATCAGTTTTTGATTGCAGCTTTGACAGCGTTGGTAATGGCGGCGGCGTCAATGCCAGCCTCGGCAAGCAGCTCGGCGGGTGTACCGCAACCGGGCATCTTCTTAACGGCAAGCTTCATCACTACCGGCAGCGGTTGGTTCGAGCTGGTGAAGGCATCGAGCACGGCATCACCCAGGCCGCCTTCTTCCCAATGATCTTCAACGACCATGAGCTTACCGGTATCCTTTGCGGCCTTATGCAGCGTTGCCTTGTCGATCGGTTTAACGGAGTAGAGATCTATCAGCCGCACTGCAATGCCTTCTTTGGCCAAAGCGTCGGCCGCTTTAATTGATTCGTGCAGCGTAATGCCGGCGGCAATAATGGTGAGCTTATCGCCCGCGGACTGCCGCAGCGTTTTGCTGCCGCCGATGGCAAATGTTTCGGTCGGCGGATACAAGACGGGCGTTTTTTCGCGGGTGGTTCGCATGTAAGAGATGCCCTTTTGCTGGGCCATCAGCAGGGTGAGTTGTGCGGTTTGGTTGGGGTCGCTGGGGTAGAGCACGGTGCTGTCGCATACACAGCGCATCATGGCGAGGTCTTCCAGAGCCATCTGGGAGGGGCCATCCTGACCGATGCTGACGCCCGCGTGCGAGCCAACAAGGCGGATGGTTGCATTGGAAATAGCCGCCATGCGAATCTGGTCGTAAGCGCGGGTAAAAAACGCCGCGAATGTGGAGGCAAACGCCTTTTTTCCCAGAACGCCAAAACCGACCGCAGCGCCGAGCAGTTGCTGCTCGGCAATATACATTTCAAAGAATCGGTCGGGGTGCGCCTTTTTGAATTCGTCGGCATGGGTGGAATTTGATACTTCGGCATCCAACGCAACGGCATCGCCAAAGCGGGCGCCCAGCGCGGCCAAGGCATCTCCGTAAGCTTTGCGGGTGGCTTCTTTATTGCCAAGGGCGTATTCCGGCATTTTTGCCGATGGATTGCTCGCTATGACAGCAGGCTTGAGGTTCTGAGGTTTTGCTACGGCGATGACCATGTTGGTGGGAGCGCCGAGTTCAGCCAGGGCTTTGGCTTCTTCGTCTTTGTTGAGAGCTTTGCCATGCCAGTTGTCTTTGTTGGCAAGAAATGAGACACCATGACCTTTTTCGGTTTTAGCGATGATGCACGTGGGCTTGTTCTGGGCGATGGCCTGCTGATAGGCGGTATCCACCGCACTGACGCTGTGGCCGTCAATTTCAATGGCGTGCCAACCAAAAGCCCTCGCGCGTGCGGCGTAGGCGGCGCTGTTCCATCCGAGGTCTGTTTCGCCGCGTTGGCCCAGACGGTTCATATCAATAATGGCGATAAGATTGTTCAGGTTGTAATGCGAGGCTTTATCGAAGGCTTCCCAAACAGAACCCTCGGCCATTTCGCTGTCGCCCAGCAGCACCCAAACGCGGTAGGGGAGCTTGTCAACATATTTAGCGTTCAGTGCCATGCCGACGCCGATGGGTAGCCCTTGGCCCAGTGAGCCGGTGGCAACATCCACCCATTTAAGAACATGCGGGTTGGGGTGTCCCTGCAGCGGGCTGTGGAATTTGCGAAGCTGCAGCAGTTCATGGTCGCTGACGACGCCAGCAGCCTTGTACATGGAGTACAGAAGCGGGCATGCGTGGCCCTTACTGAATATGAGGCGATCATTATTGGGATGGTGGGGCGTGGCCCAATCAAAACGCAGGTATTTGGTCATGAGCACCGCCATCAAATCCGCTGCCGACATGGACGAAGTTGGATGGCCCGAACCGGCTGCGGTGGTGCAGCGAATACTGTCTATGCGCAGTTGACGCGCCAGGGCCTTAACATCCACAGTTGCCGGAGAAGTTGGTTCAGATACAGTCGTCATCATTTTCACTCCAAAAAAATACCCAAACAATTAACTTTACTGGACAGCTTGCCAGTTGTCCAAGGCATGCTGAGCGTTCTGCCAAACGTCCATCGCCAACCACGGCGCGGGCGGCATTGCCAGCCGCCGGCAGCGTCTTAAAATCCTGCCAAAAACCGCATTTTAAAGCCTATTCTTCCAGCGGCGTGTGACGCGTGACCGTGCGCGTGGCAAGAGTGCGAATGCGATTGATGGCCGCGAGATATGCCTTAGCGGAGGCTTCCAGGATGTCGGTGCTGAAGCCACGGCCGCGCACTTTGCGGTCGGTATGGGTAAGTTCGACGGTAGCTTCGCCTTGGGCTTCACGGCCGCCGGTGACACTGCGTACCTGATAAGAATCGAGCCTCGCGGAGATTTTTGTCAAACGCTGAATGGTGGCGAACATGGCGTCAACCGGGCCGTCGCCGGTGGCAGCATCGGTAATTTCTACGCCGCCGGAGTCCACAAGCGTAACGGTTGCGGTGGCAATGCCTCCCGTGCCGGCCATGACTTGCAGCCCTTTGAGGACAAACAGCGGCTGCGTGGATTCAAGTTGTTCTTCCACTAATGCTTCAAGGTCTTCATCGTAAATTTCCTTCTTTTTATCGCAAAGCACCTTGAACTTTTCAAAGGCGCGATCAAGCGTTGCTTCATCGAGATTGAGTTCAAGCTCCGCCAACCGCTGGCGAAAGGCATGACGTCCGCTGTGCTTGCCGAGCACCAGCTTGGTTTGCATAAGACCGACATCTTCGGGTGACATGATTTCATAGGTGCGCCGCTCCTTGAGCATGCCATCCTGATGGATGCCGGATTCATGAGCAAAGGCATTCTCCCCGACAATAGCCTTGTTGCGCTGCACATAGAGTCCGGTGAGCGTGCTTACGAGACGTGAGCACGGCACGAGTTTTCGAGCGTTAATGCTGGTGGTTACGGGAAAGCCGTCCGGCCGGGTGCGTATGGCCATGACGATTTCTTCAAGAGCGGCGTTGCCCGCGCGCTCGCCGATGCCGTTGATGGTGCATTCAACCTGGCGTGCACCGCCTTCAACCGCCGCGAGCGAATTGGCCACAGCCAACCCCAAATCATCATGGCAGTGAGCGCTGAATATTACCTTGTCCGCTCCGGGCACATTTTTTATGAGGTAGGCGAACATATCGCGATACTCGCGCGGTGTGGCATAGCCTACCGTATCGGGACAGTTGATGGTGGTGGCGCCTGCGTCTATGGCGGCGTGCACCACTTCGGCGAGAAAATCCAGTTCGGTGCGGCTGGCATCTTCCGGCGAAAACTCAACGTCATCCACAAAGCTTCGGGCGAGTTTTACGTTTTCAACCGTAAGACGAATGATTTCGTCCTTGGCCTTTTTAAGTTTGAAGTCCCGGTGAATTTTGCTGGTAGCCAAAAAAACATGAATACGGCCATGCGCGGCATGCTTTACCGCCTCGCCGGCACGGCGAATGTCTTTTTCAGTGCAGCGAGCGAGGCCGGCGACGGTAGCCTTGGTTATTTCGCGGGCGATGGCCGTGACGGCTTCGAAGTCGCCGGGGCTGGTAATGGGGAAACCCGCTTCGATAACATCCACGCCGAGTTGTTCCAGGGCGCGGGCGATTTCGAGCTTTTCCGGTAAGTTAAGCGAGGCTCCAGGCGATTGCTCGCCGTCGCGGAGCGTGGTGTCAAAAATGCGGATCCGCGGTTTTTCAGTGGCGGTTTGCGGTGCGTGCAATTGGCTCATATTCAATACTCCAGTTTGACTATTTTAAGCGTAAATAAAAAACCCCGCGAGATTCGCTCGCAGGGTTTTGGTTTTGTTTCAAGATAAATCGGCCCCGAGCGAATGTTACATGACGTCTGCCAGACCCGGTAGGGTCTGCAGGGTCAATAGCACCAGGCCAAGCAGTCGAGAATCGTCTTGGTTACGGCGGCCAAGCTCTGAGGTAAATGATTCACTATTCATGGCTTTTATAATATCGCTGCGTATTAAATCAGTCAAACCGGTGGGGGGGGCAGGCAGTTTGATCAGGGTGATTATCGGCGGCGCGAAAAGACTGCCAAGCGGGTGGCGCTCGAGGCGATCTTGGGCATGCCCTACAACTCGGCAAATGTGGTTCGCTCAACGCCCAGGCGTTTAAGCTCATCTTTGAGGTTCGGCGCCAGCAGCGCGTCGAGTTCCAACTTGCGCTCTGCAACGAGCCGGGTTGCCGCGGCGTCAAGGCCTTCACTGTAGCCAGGATGCACCATGACCTCGCCGACACCCGGAGGCAGATTCGCCAGCAATCGTTGCCAAACCTCCTGCGAAAACCTGCCGGTGTATTGCAGGCCGAAAAACCAGTCGGTTGTATGAATGCCCGCCGTTTTGGCGCGAGTTGCCAGCCGGCGGCCCAAATGAGCCGCAAGCTTATAACCGAGTGATGGTGCCGGATCTCCCGGCAGAGAATATTCACGGGCTGTCCGAATTGCGGCGATTTTATGATATTGGGCCAGTCGCAGGATGACTGGTTGCAGCATGGGCAGGTGATGCACATGCTTGTGGCTGTCGAGGTGGGTGGGCGTTAGATCGCTGCGCAAGGCAAAATCAATTTGATTGCTCCATTCACGCTCAACCTCGGTGGCAGCCCGGCGATTGATCAGCAGTCTTGCAAGCAGTTTGCCAACAGTCGGCGGAAAGCGATTGGAGCTATCTACAATCGCGCTGAGATTTTTCGACAATGGTGTGCCCTGCGTAAGGCAAAGGTGCATGCCTACGCCGAGGCTCGGTGTATCAAGAGCCAAACCGACGGCACGCTGTGCATCGGGCATGCCTGCCATGAGGGTTGTGCTCGTGAGGATGCCTTCCTGGTGTGCGCGGAGAATGCCGTCGGTAACTCCTACCGAAAAACCAAAGTCGTCCGCATTGATGATCAGCCGTCTCATTAAGCCTGAGAGTATACCGCGGCATTCGTTATCGCCAACTTTTGCGGTTACCTCAGGGGCCGGTAAACGCGAACGCGGAGCAGTTTATGGCCCCAAAGGCGAGCCGAGTAAAAGCTTGGCTGCAGCACATCAAGCCGATATCCGCGGATGGCTCCGCCCCGGTCGAGCACGGGAACCGGTCGCTGATGATCGTAGCCGGGTACTTTTACGAGTGAGCCGAACGGAATCAAATGTGTATCGGCGGCAACCAGGTGTCCATCGTTGGTGCGAACGCTTGCGCCGGAGGCGGTGGTGGTGCCGTTGTAAGGCCAGCAGCAACGACGGTCGGGTGCGTAGCCGGTTACACGCAGCAGCAGTGTTTTTGAGTATTCATAGCGCTTCCCATGAAACCAGAAAATGCTTGGTTGGTGTCTATGTGCGAGGAGTTTATTAAGAGCGGCTTTGCGAACTGTCGCGGCCTGTTGTGCGGCCTGTGCTCGCCGAATCATCGCCGCTTTTTCCGAGGCGGCTTTTGCGGCGGCCTCCTGAATGAAATGCGGCCGCGACGTTTGAGTTGCGGCTGCAGCGGCCATGCGACCGATCCGATTTGACGGTTCAGCCGCCGGGATTGGCACCACGGCCGCCGGAGCATAGGCCGATGAGGTTGTAACCGCCATCAGGCTGGCAACATGCCCCATCCGCCAGAAGAGGGCAATGGTGGCCGGCCCAATCACCAACAGCACAAACAGTACTGCGAGTTCCCATGTTTCAGCTTTTGGCACATCGCGTCGCTGAGGCATTATGCGTTGCTCCAGTGTACTTTAACTGGTGCAACATCCGTGTCGCATGAGCCACCCGCATCCTGCGATGGCAACAGTAAAATCTACATCCGGCCGTGTCATCACAGACCGTGTCATCACAGACCTGGATAACGCGGCCATGACGGCGGCGTCTTCCTTTTTCCTTGGTGTGGTGCCAAGCAAAGGCGGCACACGAGCCATTGCGGTCGTTGCCACGTCAACCAGAGGGCCTTACAGGAACCTCGCTACCAAACCCACCCCTCTGGTTGCTTGGCTGGCCACGGGTAAAGTGCAGCAAAGCCAAGCATCGTTGTGTGGTTCAAAGGAACCGCACAGGTACGTTTGTGTGTTTCGGCTTAAGGCTCCATGCCTCGCCGGCTCACACTCGCACATCACATTAGATTAATATTGTGGCAGATTGGCTCGGTCATTTCCAGTCTAAAAATTGAATTTTTATAATAAATACGCCATTGCGTAGTATATATTCTTCAATGACGAATTGTGGCGTATGTAATTCGCAGTGAATGATTTATAGACGAAGGTTAGGGATTTCTTTTTCAATAATCTTCATAGATGCTTGGATGCGGTTGCTAAGCTCTGGGGTTACAACCTGGTTCCCATAACGTATATCGTAGAAATAGGTTACCAGTGTTCGCGCTTCATTCCGCACAGTCTGTGGTAGATGGCTGATTTGGGTTACAAACTCGAGCGGCGTGTGGGCAGGGTCACGATTAACTCCGCGTTTGGCCAAGAGGCGCACCAGCCGGTCAAAAAATGCCAGTTCGCGCGACAGCTTGCGCTGCAGTTTCGCGTCGAGTCCGCGAACCATTTTGGCGACCACGCTTGTGCGCCGCCAATGCCATGTGCGAACAAGCCAGAAGGTCATGCCTGCCGCCAGGAAAAGCACCATGCCCGCGATAAAAAGACGGTAATGGCCGCTTTTGGGGTTCATCATCCAATGTCGTACCGCCGAAACAATTGCTCTAAGCCAGATGACCGTTGCCTCAAAACCGTGCTTTACTGCCAAAACGCTTGCGTGGATTATGCTCTTGCGCATGGCGGCATTAAATGCAACGATATTCTGCAGCCATTGTAAACGTACCCATTGAAAAAAATCGGTCATTTTTGAATACCAGGTTCGCGGAGTCTCGACCGTGGTCAGCGCTGCCGCCGGTGAGGGGTCAAAGCGGGTCCAGCCGACGTGCGGAATGTACGCCTGGACCCAGGCATGAGCAAATTTTTGGCGCACAACGTAGTAACCGCCAACCGAATTAAAATCTCCGCCGTGGTATCCCACAACCATTCTGGCCGGAATGCCCGCCGCCCGGCAAAACATCACCATTGCCGAAGCAAAATATTCGCAGTAGCCGCCGATCTTTTGTTTGTGCAGCAGAAAATCTTCCGTCGGATCTATATTGGGGTCCACGGGCGTCATGGTAAACGAATAGTTGTAGTGTGACTGCAGATACGTCTCAAACCGCTGGCAAAGCAACTTGGCGGCCGCGGTGGAATCAGGATGTTTAGCCAATCGCGAGAAAAGAGGGCCACCCACGCGCACAGCCATGGCGGCCACGGCCTTGGGGATTGGTGCTGAAGCAACTTCAATCAGGCCGCTGGGACTGAACGGCTGATACATTGAAAACGACGGAAAGAGCGAAGGATGCTTCGGCCCCAGCAGAGAGGGTGCCAGCGCCGGCGAGCTCCACACTTTGTAATCTATCTCGCCGGAGCGCGAAGCGCCGCTTATGATAGAGCCGTCGGGAAGCCGCATCACGCTGGTGGTGCTGCTGCTTTCAATTTTAATCGCTGGCGGCATCGCAAATAAATTATTGTCTGATCCAAGCCGGTTCAGATGCACGATCTGCTCAATTTCACCTGCTTTGCGTTGGGCTGCCGTCAGGTGATATAAAATGGCGGTATGGTTATTGCCGGCGTCAAGTAACAATGTTTTAGGCGACGGCACACCGCCTGATGATCGCATCCATTCGTGCGAGCGCCGGCTGTAAACATCGAGGGTTGAACCGGCAAAGTAGGGTTGATAACCCTCATTGCCGATGTTCTTGCCGTTCGTCAGCAGAGTGATCTCGGCGACGACCGCATTGCTCTGATGAAGTTCGCCCATTTGGCCCAGCGCCACGCGGTTGGAGAAGCCCGTTTGTGAACCGTTGCCGTGGAGTCGCCAGTTGGCGAGCATGCCAGGCACGCCGCCGCGTGGAAAAAGTACGAACACCAGAGCCGCAAAAACAAACAGCACAACGGCCGATCCCCAGAATATGCGCCGAATGCTTGCGCCGATCACCAAGTCGTTGCTGGCCATCAGCATGCCGCGGTCTGCGGCAGCCCGTTGAACCATGGCACGCTGTGTCTCGACCCGAAGATGAAAAACCAGGCTTAAATAGAGGCCTAACGCCAGATAAGCTACAAGGATCATCGCAAAAACAGCTGAGGTTGTCAGGATCGCCGACGACAAAATTAAAAGCAGGCTCAGGACCAGTAGTTGGCCCCAGTCGCGATTACTTTTGGTTTCAAAAAGCTTGCATAATATTAAACCGGTGATGAAATGCCCCAGCGCCAAAATCAGATTGCTCTGGCGTTGAATAACCAGTTCCCAAAATAAAATGAGAGATACAAACAGAACCGCCGAGTTGATAACCCAGCGAGGAACCGGCGGCCCGTTGCCATTCTCTATGAAAAACCAGCTCAACCCGGTGAGCAGCACCGCGACGCCCAGTAACGTGAAGTTTTCGCACGCGTACGCAAAGCCGATAAGGCTTAGCAGCACCAGCAGGTATGCCAGCAGCGGAAATCGGCGGAGAAATGCCATCTGGCGGGTTTCCTCTCAACCTTACACGGGGGTTTCGGCGTGCTGCCGCTCCAGTTTGCGCAGCGACACCGGCAGCTCAAAATGCATGTCTTCTTCGGTAACATGGCGCGACTCTACTGTGGCGCCATAGCGCAATTGAAGCTGCGCAATAATGTCCTGCACAAGGTCTTCCGGAGCGGAGGCGCCCGCTGTAATCAGCACTGTGTTCACCCCTTGGAACCAGTCGTAGTTAATGTGCGAAACATCATCAATCAAATAACCTTTGGTACCGCGGTTTTCGGCCATTTCGACCAGGCGCTTGGAGTTCGAACTGTTTTGGCTGCCCACCACCAATACCAGATCGCACTCGGGCGCAAGCTTCTGCACGGCGGTCTGCCGATTGGTGGTGGCGTAACAAATGTCTTCTTTGGGAGGGCTTTGAATGCGTGGGTACTTTTTGCGTAGAGCCGCAATAATGGCCGAGGCGTCGTCGAGGCTAAGCGTGGTTTGCGTGAGGTAGGCAATTCGATGATCTGCCGGAATATCCAGCTGATCTACATCATCCACGTCTTCGACAATTTGAATGGCATCGGGCGCTTCGCCGAGCGTGCCGATTACTTCATCGTGATCTTCATGGCCGATGAGCACGATCGTAAATTTCTGCCGGGCATAGCGAATCGCTTCGTTGTGTACTTTGGTCACGAGCGGACAGGTTGCATCCACCTGAATAAGCTTACGATCGTTGGATTTTTGCCGCACCTCGGGCGATACGCCGTGCGCGCTGTAAACCACGGTGGCCCCCTGGGGCACTTCATCAATGGAATTGACGAAGATCACGCCCTGATGAACAAATCGTTCCACAACGTGGCGGTTATGCACAATTTCGTGATACACATAAACGGGAGCGCCTTTTAGCTGAAGTACGCGCTCTACACATTCAATTGCCATGTTAACGCCGGCACAAAATCCACGTGGGTTGGCCAGTAAAACTTTCATAAACGCCACTCCTTCGTGTGGTAATAAGTTATCGGCATTTGCGGCCATGCGCCTTTGGGTTGCCTGGTTATATCGCCGGTCTGCGTCCGTCGGAAATAGGCATCGCCGCCATTGCCCTGGGCCAGAGCAGTGTTGGCCTGACGCGCCCAAACCGCCATATTACGCTATCATAACCCGATTGGGGCTTGTAGCAAAACAGCCCCGGCGAGACGTGCATTACCCGCAACGGCGCCTTGGCCGATAATGGCTCTTTTGCCCGGCAAGCCGCGTGAGGCGCGAAGGTTGGATATGGCGACAAAAGACAGTTCTGTGCAACTGACGAATTTACCCGCGGGCGTGCCCCCAACCGTGCGGGCTGCGTTTGCCCCGGCAAATGATGAGGCATCCGCTGAGGCATATACGCGCGAACTTGCGCACAGCCATTACGAAAACTTCAGCGTTGTTTCGCGGCTGCTGCCGCGCCACCTGCGGCAGGACTTCTGCAATGTTTACAGTTTCTGCCGAATTGCCGACGATCTTGGCGACGAAGTCCATAACCCATCGTTGTCATTGCAGCTACTGGCCGATTTTCGTCGTCAGACGCTTGCATGTTACGCCGGCGATTGCCAGACGGCGGTATTCACCGCGCTAAGTCGCACGATCAAACGATGGGATATTCCAGCCAGGCCATTTCTTGATTTAATAGATGCTTTTGAGCAGGATCAGCGCGTGACCCGCTACGCCACCTTTGATCAGGTGCTGGACTATTGCCGCCGCAGTGCTGATCCGGTGGGGCGGTTGGTGCTCTACATGGGTGGCTATCGTGATGAGCAAAGACAGCGTTTATCGGATCAGACATGTTCGGCCTTGCAGCTTGTAAACTTCTGGCAAGATGTGCGGCGCGACATTACCGATCGCGACCGTGTATATCTTCCGCAGGATTCGATGGATCGCTTCGGCGTGACGGTTGAGCAGTTGCGCCAGGGGCGATTCGATAGTTATTACCGTGACCTGTTGGAGTTTGAATGCCAGCGCTGCAGCGCTATGTTCGCCAAGGGGCGACAATTGCTGCCGCTGATTCGTCCGTCGCTGCGACCGCAAATAACGCTATTTTCGCTCGGCGGCGAAGCGGTTCTGCGGGCGATTCGGCGCAAAGGTTATGACACGCTTACCGCTCGGCCAACTTTGTCAAAAGCCACGAAAGCGCGGCTGATGCTTCAGGCGATTTGGGGTATGGCGATTGTTGCCATAGCTCCCGGGCGTTCTGTTGCTGTGCCGCAGGGAGGCTCTGCATGACTTTGCCTGTACCGCACTGTACGCCGGAATTACTGCGTTCCCATGATTTCTGCGCCCGTGTAACCCGGCGGCAAGCCCGCAATTTTTATTATGGACTTCGATTGTTGCCCGAGCCTAAGCGTTCGGCCATGTTTGCGCTTTACGCATGGATGCGCCGGGCCGATGACCTGGTGGATAGCTCTCCGACATGCTCGCCCGAACAGCGGAAAAAAAACTTGGAGCAGTTCCGCCTGCTTACCCACGCGCATACGCGACCGGGCGCTCCACCGGTGACCTCCGACGGTTGGGCGGGTTGGCCGGCATTTGCCCAGTGCGTGGCACATTTTAACGTTCCGCTTCAACTGCTGGATGACATGATTGACGGCCAACAGCGTGACTTGTTGTCTGTGCAAATGAACAGCTTTGAGGATTTGCAGCATTATTGCTATCAGGTGGCGGGTGTCGTGGGTGTGGCGAGCATTTACATCTGGGGTTTTAGCGGCGAGTCCAAAGCGCAGGCGATGGCTATAGATCGAGGCTTGGCGTTTCAGTTGACCAACATCCTGCGCGATCTCTACGAAGACCTTAAGCAAAAGCGTATGTATCTGCCGCAGCGCGAGTTTGATTATTTTCATGTGCGACCGGCCGACGTTCTCGATCGTCGGCGCAGTACGCAGTTTAAGGACTTCATCTTGTGGCAGGTGCAGCGCGCGGACGAATATTATCGCCGTTCAGCCGGGCTGGACCAACTCGTCAGCGAGGATAGCCGCGCCGCGTTGGATGCTATGACGGCGATATATCAAGGCATTTTGCGTAAAATAGAGCGGGACCCGTTTCGTGTGCTGCGGGGACGGGTTCGCCTGGGAGCGCTTAGCAAGGCCCGCATCGCCTGGCGGGCGTTGCGTCGGGGACGCCAGCCCAAAGCCCACTGAAACGTAAGCATTAAAGTCGGGCTATGCGTGCGGGTCTGCCAATAAATCGGGCGTCGGGCCATGCCGAATCATACCAAACGGCATTTGCACTACAAAAACATGGGTTATGACGATGAAATATCGCGTCACGCCAGAAAAATTGGCAGACCCATGCGTGCCCTAGCACCAATACCCCATACAGGACAGCCGCAAGAGGGCGGCTGCGATTATTTCTTGAATAACCAGGCAAATATGGCTGATATAACTGACAACACGACCAAGAATATCTCCACAAAAAGCGAAAATGCCGCAGCAAACCGAGCACCGCGTGTGGTTGTGGTCGGTGGAGGCCTTGCCGGTATGGCGGCTGCGGTCGCGCTGGAATCGCGGGGTGTGGCCGTCACTCTGCTGGAGGCCCGCCGAGCTTTGGGCGGACGGGCAAGTTCTTTTGAGGATGGCGAGACCGGCGCCCTATTGGATAACTGCCAGCATGTACTGTTGGGTTGCTGCACCAATTTGCTGGATTTATATCAGCGCATGGGCGTCGGCGATAACATTCGTTTTGAGCGGGCGGTGCATTTTCTCGATGAGCGCGGGACGCTCCACAACCTTGCCGGCACAAACTGGCTGCCGGCACCACTACACCTGGCTCCGGCCATGCTGGGATTCGGAGCGCTTAGTCTGCGGCATCGCTTGGCAATTAACCGGGCCATGCTGGCCATGCTGCGGCTCGGTAAGGCCGGACGGGAGCAACTTGAGAATGTAGCCTTCGGCGAGTGGCTGAAACAACATAAACAGCCGCAGCGCGTGGTCCAAAGATTTTATGACCCTGTGCTGGTGGGGGCGCTAAATGAGCAGACGAACGATGCAAGCGCCAAATATGCCATTCAGGTTTTTCAGGATGCCATGCTCGCCAATCGTGACGGTTACATTGTAGGGTTGCCCGCCTGTCCGCTGGAGGACCTGTATAAGCACATACCCTGTAAAGATGTGCGTTGCTCCACCCGCGTTGCTGAGGTTATTTTTAATGCCGGCCTTGTGCAGGGCGTAAAATTAACGGATGGATCAATCATCGCTGCCGACGCCGTGGTCTTGGCGGCCAATCATCATGCGGTGCAGCGCTGGGTACCCGATGAGATTAAGTCGCGTGACCTCCGCTTTGCCGGCCTTGCCGCATTTGAGAGTGTGCCGATTTTAGGCGTGCACTTGTGGTTTGACCGTCCGGTGATGCAACTTAGCCATGCGGCGCTTCTGGAGGGGCCGCTGCAATGGCTGTTTCGCAAAGATGCTGTCGGCTCGATGCTGCATGGCGTTATTAGTGCATCGCGCGATTGGGTGGATGTGCCAAAACCCGTTGCGATGGAACAATTTGAGCGGCAGGTTCGAGAGCTTTTTCCGTCGGCGCGGGATGCGAAACTGTTGCGCGGCGTAATAGTCATCGAAAAACGAGCGACTTTTTCGCCCAAGCCTGGAGTTGACCAACTGCGGCCGCAGCAAGGACCGCCCCCCGGCGGCGCAGCGAATCTGTTTTTGGCCGGCGACTATACGCGCACGGGTTGGCCTGCGACGATGGAAGGGGCGGTTCGCAGCGGCTACCTTGCGGCTGAAGCTCTTTGCGAGAGTCTTAATCTCGCAGCTGATGGGCGTATAGTCCAGCCTGATCTACCGGTTGAATGGCCCGCCCGTGTGCTGGCACGGCGTCGCATCAACCAGTTACGCTAATGACCCATATCGCTTAGATTGCGCAAACCTGAATGATGAATAGCTCCATGCTGGGCTGCATTTCGCCTAGGCCGGTTTTTGGTCCCAAGTCTGTCTGTAGAAGCAATTGACTGGCGCGGCGCGCTCCGCGAAGTCCCCAGCGGCGCGCCAAATGAAGCACATTGGCCGCGCGCTGTTGTGGCCAGAGTTTTAATTCGCGGGTGATTTCCGCATCGCTCATGCGCTTTTCGAGCAGTTCGACCGCTCGCATAACCTGATTAAGCCAATAGAAAACGGCTCCTACTATGGTAAAACCGACTTTTTTATCCGCTTGCCACAAAGCGTCGTGAAGTTGCAGAGCGGATTTTGCGTCGCCAACTCCCATAGCGGCAATCAGGTCCCAAACCTGCTGCTCGTGTGAAAAGCCGGTGAGTGTGTCCACGGCCTCTGCGCTGATGGCAGGCTCGTTAAGGCAATAGAGAGCGAGCTTGGCCAATTCGCTGTCGAGGCGGCTGCGGTCGGGACCGACAAGCTCTACCAGACGGTTTGCCGTCGGCAGAGAAAGCTCTTTGGAATACTCGGTCTTGGCACGCCGTACCAGCCAGCCGCCGGCATTCGCAACCGTCAGCGACTCCAGGAATTCAATGCATTTAGCCGCGGCGAGCTTTTTGTGCAGACGCGTTGATTTATTCCAGCTTTGGCATGCCAGCACCAGCAGAGCGGCTTCGCAGGGGGCATCAAGGTAGCGCTCAAGCAGATCGCGATTGAGGCCGGCGCCGCCAGCTTCGCCGGCAGCCGACTCGTCCGCATCTTCTTCTGATTCCTCACCGCGGAAGGTGAACAAAGCGTCGGCAGGGTCTACCAGCACAAGCTTGCGCGGCGAAAACATTCCGATGGTGCGGCACTCGTCGAGTATGTCGCGCATGGTGGCGTTGGCTCCGAGGGACACAAAGCCGATGGAGTCTTGATCAGCGCCGAGAAAGTCGCTTCGCAGCTTTGCCAGCTTTTCGCGGCGCAGGATAAGGTCTTCGCCCACCAGTACATACACCGGCGCTGCAACATTTTGAGGATCGCTTTTGGCTTTACCCATATATTATGTTCCCTGATATACGGGAAAATAAGCAGGCTTGCGCATCGGCATTTAAAATTTGGCCGCCGGCTGACGCGCTGCCTGCACGGCGGCGACAAACTCGCGCGCCGTTTGCGTTACGGATGCAAAATCGCCGGACATAAGCGCTGCCTTGGATATCAGCGAGGAGCCGGCGCCAACTGCGACCGCGCCGGCTGCAATGAATGGACCGATTGTTTTGGCATCCACCCCGCCGGTAGGCGTGAGCTTGAGGTAGGGCATCACGGCGAGCAAGTCCTTAAAATAGCCCGGCCCAAGTGTGGTTGCGGGAAATACCTTGACTACATCGGCTCCCATGGCCCAGGCGCGGAATATTTCGGTAGGCGTGTAGGCGCCAGGAATGCTCACGGCGCCCAGTTTACGGGTGGTTTCGATGATGGCCGCATCGGTAACAGGCGAGACCACAAACCGGGCGCCTGCGTTGATGACAGTAGAGCATGTGGCGGCATCCAGCACGGTACCGGCTCCGAGAATAATTCTGTCGCCCAGCGATGCGGCCAACTCGGCAATCACTTCGGGCACCTTTGGAGTGCTCATGGTTACTTCAATGCCCAGCACGCCGCCGGCGGCCAGCGCCTCCGCCAGCGGTTTTACCTTCTTGGGATCCGGTGAACGGATAACGGCTACTACGCCGCAGTCGCTGATTTGTTTAAGAGTTAGTTCCCGAGTCATCATAATCCTCCGTAAACGGTGTTCGTGCCGGCGGTTATTTCCAAGCTTGCCGCTGCGATTGTCAAAGCATATCCGAAGTGGGGCACAACCGTCACCTTGCGGCTGGTTGGTTATGAGTGCAGTGGCATACGCCTCGATTCAAGCCACCTTTTTTGCTATACTAAAAGTGAAAGGAGCCGCGTGAAATATGCAGTGGCAGCAGCCGATTCCGAAGCATTACCTGAAGATGTCGCCTGCCGACATCGCCGAAAAGATCCTCGCGCACAAAGAGGCTTTCGGGCGCCGTCTGGTAATTTTAGGGCATCACTACCAGCAGGATGAAGTGGTGCGGTTTGCCGATTTTGTGGGTGATTCGTTCCAGCTTTCGCGCCAGGCGGCCGGCGTTAAAGAGGCGGAGTTTGTGGTATTCTGCGGGGTGCACTTTATGGCCGAATCGGCCGATGTGCTTACCGGCGAGCATCAGCAGGTGATTTTGCCCGATTTGGGGGCCGGGTGCTCCATGGCTGATATGGCCTCTTCCGACGATGTCAACGACGCATGGGAGGCCATTTCCGCAGCGTGCGAGGCCGATGTAAACTTCAGGCTTGTGCCCATCACATACATTAATTCGAGTGCGGCCGTAAAGAGCTTTGTTGGTGAGCATGGTGGGGCGGTGTGCACCAGCAGCAATTGCGCTAAGGTGCTCACATGGGCGCTGGCCGGCCAGAAGCCGGGTGAGCTGGGGCATACCAAGGTTATTTTCTTTCCAGATCAGCATTTAGGTCGCAATACGGCGTACGCCATGGGTTATCCGCTTGGTTCCATGGTCGTGTGGGATTATCGCCAGCCGATGGGCGGGCTGAATGAAGAACAACTTCGTAAGGCGAGTTTTATCTTATGGAAGGGGCACTGCAGCGTTCACCAGCTATTTAGACCGGAACATGTTGATCAAATAAGAGCACGCTACGCAGATGTAAAGGTGCTGGTGCATCCCGAATGCCGCTGGGAGGTTGTTCAGAAGGCAGACTTGGTTGGTTCGACCGAGTTTATCGGCAAAACGGTGGCGCAAGCGCCGCCGGGCAGCCGGTGGGCCATTGGCACCGAGGTGCATATGGTCAATCGTCTGGCCAAAAAGTATCCGGACCAGCACATAACCATTCTTTCGGATTGCCAGTGCCTTTGTACCACCATGTACCGCATTGACCCTCCGCACCTCCTTTGGGTGCTTGATGAGCTTGCGGCAGGGCGCGTTGTGAATCAAATAAAGGTTAACGCTCGCGATGCGCATTGGTCGCGTGTGAGCTTGCAGCGCATGCTGGATATTACCGCTGACCAGCCGGTACGGGAACCACCGCCATTTGCCGACAGGTCTTCGGCGCCGACCGCAGTCACACAACTTCCTGTAGTGGCGGTATAATTTCGTCGTATTGAAGTCTGGCTATTATGGAGCAGGCATGAACAGAGTTCTGCGCGGCGTTATGTATTGTGCCGGGGTTATGGCCGCGGGAGCGGCGTTTGCCGGTGCGCCAATAAAGCCGCACGCGATGACGCCCGCCGACAGTTATATAAATGGGTATGCCGCTGCTTTGGTGCGGTATGAATGTCATGTTCATAATGCCACGATTGTGGTGCGTGATGGGGTTGTGCAAGTTCGGGCGGCCGGGGTCTCGGCGCAAGAAAGAGAGCGCATACGGGCTGTGGTGCGTCATATTGCCGGCGTCAAAGCGGTTTATGTAAATGCGCCAACTCCAGGGCGGGTGGGCAGCGCTTCGGCGGGTGCACCGACCGCTGCAACCGGGGTAGGCACAGCGCCTATGTCTGGCGCATCAACGGCAAATCTTAATGAGCCGCCGCTTCAGGCTCCCAGCGAAAAACAGGCGAATGTATCGTTTGTTGGCTGGGGGCCGCCGGACAATGCTCCAGTGCCGCTGTACCGTGAGCCTACGGGGGCTTTTCCGGTAGGAACCGGCAATTTATTTGCGCCCTTGTTGGCTGACCCACGTTGGCCCGGAATGGCCGCGTCGTATCAGCACTTTTCGCCCTACCATCCCATCAGCGGGTTGAAAGATGTTGTGCAGGTAAGCATAGGCGATACGTTGCCCTTCCTTCGGGCAAATTTGCCGTGGCATATGCAGGTTGAAACCGGCATGCAGGCCAACGTATTTGCATTCTTCAACATGGACACCACCCATAGCGATCTGCAGAATACCGATTACCTGGTGGGTGGTTATGCGGCTCTACGGCGTAAAAATATTTCACTGCTGGTACGGTACTACCACCAAAGTTCGCACCTTGGCGATGAGCTGTTGCTCAATGAGCCGCAGTATCAGACTTTGCGAGAAAAGATCAGCTATGAAGAAGCCAATGCCATCGTTTCGTTCGATTTTTATCATCGCATGTTCCGCGTTTACGCCGGTGTGGGCTACTTGAGGGATGTTGAGCCGAGCAATTTGGGCCATTGGCGTTTTCACTACGGAGCGGAATATCATGGGCTTGTCTTTGCCCATTCTGGTTCGATAGGTTTTTCGCCGGTTGCCGGGGCAGACTTTAAAAATTGGAGCCAGGCCAATTACGACACCGAAGTTTCGCTGCGTGCGGGGCTGCAAATGTCGAAACATCGCTTTTATGGCCCACAGATGCAGTTTTTGATTGAGTATTACATTGGGCACGATCAAAACGGACAGTTCTTTACCGACCAGGTCCAGTTCGTGGGCGTTGGCGTTCACTACTACTTTTAACGCCGTGTGTGCTTAACGAATTGCCGCCAGGCCGTTAAACTGTTCAACAAGCAGCCGGGGGTATCGGCGGAAAATGACCAGAAGGAATTTAAAAGAGGTTGATCCATGCCAATTGAAATAACCATGCCCAAGCTTTCAGACACCATGACCACGGGGACGTTGGTGAAATGGCGCAAGAAAGAGAACGATAAAATAAAGCCCGGCGACATCATTGCCGAGGTAGAAACGGATAAGGCAACGCAGGAGCTTGAGGCATTTGAGGCTGGCACCGTTGCCAAGCTGATGGTGGCCGAGGGAGCCAGTATTCCGGTTGGCGGCATGATTTTAGTGGTGGCTAAACCAGACGAAGATGTGGCAACTGTTGCCAAGGGGGCGGCCAGCGCCGCTCCGGCAGGAAATGGGGCCGCCGCTGGCAAGCCCGCAGCTCAAAGCCAGGCGACGCCGGCCACCGCACCCACACCGATGGCTCCGGCGACTCCAAAGGCCGCTCCCGCGCCCATCGCTCCCGCAGTTCCGACATTTACTCCCGCGGCCAAGGCGGCAACTCCGACGGCTGCCCCGGCAGGTGGATCAGGCGGGCGGCAACGTGTGTCGCCATTGGCTCGAAAAATTGCCGATGAACGCGGCATTGATGTTTCGCAGTTAGCCGGCACGGGACCTGACGGGCGCGTTATTAAACGTGATGTGCTCGCTGCCAAGCCTGGTGGAGCGGCGGTCAGCGGTGGGGCGACAGCAGCGCCGGCTCTCGCCATTGGGCCGTCCAAACTTGAGGCTAAAGTTATTCCGCTAAACAACATGCGGCAGACCATTGCGCGACGCCTGTTGGAAAGCAAGCAAACCATACCGCATTTTTACGTCTCCATTGATGTGGTGATGGATGCTCTGTTGTCTCTGCGTAAAGCCGCCAATGAACAGCTTGCCCCCACCAAACTCAGCGTGACGGACTTTATTGCCCGGGCGGTAGCGGTGGCCATAACGCAAATACCGGGCATTAATGCCAGTTTTTCGGAGACAGCCATCGTTTGTCATGGCACAGTTAACCTGGGAATTGCCGTGGCGGTAGACGGGGGCTTGATGGTGCCGGTGCTGCGCGATGCGCAAACCAAAGGCGTGCGGGAAATTTCGGCTGAGATTAAGCAACTGGCTGAACTTGCCCGCACACGCAAGCTAAAGGCTGATCAGATGACCGGCGGTACTTTTACCATCAGCAATCTTGGTATGTATGGCATCCGGGAGTTTCAGGCCATTGTGAACCCGCCAGAATCGGCAATATTGGCAGTTGGTGGAACGGAAGCCCGGCCCATTGTTAAAAACGGAGCAGTGGTGGCGGGGCAGGTGATGACGCTGTCGCTGTCGGCGGATCATCGCGTGGTGGATGGCGCCTTGGCGGCCGAGTTCCTCGGTGAGTTAAAGAAACTGCTCGAAAATCCGATGGTGATGTTGATTTAACCGCAAATGAATGCGAAAAAAAGGCGGCGCCACACAAGTGATGCCGCCTTTGCTTTTTTTGCAGGTATCAGGTTTTGTCGGCTACCACGTCAAAGGTCAATCGCGCCGTTGGCAGCCCATCAGCTTTTGCCTCTAGTAGCACACTACCGGGCTTTTCGCCAGCTTTTACGAGCACCATGCACAGGCCGGCAAAGGCGCTGCGATAGTTGGCTTGGTTTGGCTCATGGCAGGCAGGGTCGCCATTGCCCACGCCGGCAAGCTTGCCGCGCCCACGCGCTGCAAAGTGCACCATGTTGTCGGCGGTGGGTACAACGCGGCCTTGGGCGTCCACCACTGCCACTTCAATAGCGACGGTGTCTTCGCCATCGGCAATGAGTTGCGGGCTGTCGGCGCGAAGCCGCAGGGCCGCCGGAGCGCCAGTGGTTTCTACAACGGTTGTGGCAACAAGTTTACCACCTGTGTAGCCGTAAGCTTCCACCTTGCCGGGTTGATAGGTGACATGGTCCCACTGTAAGTGGCGGAACTTTTCCATGGTTTTTCGTCCCTGCGACTTGCCGTTGACAAACAACTCAACCTCATCGCAATTACTGAAACACCAAACGGGCACGTTTTGACCTTCTTTGCCGGGCCAGTTCCAATGAGGAAATATATGCAGCACCGGCTCGGTGCTCCACCACGACTTCCAGTAAAAGGCGGAGTCTTTGGGGAAGCCGCACATATCCAGAAAACCGAAGTTCGAGTTAATTTCCGGCCAGCCGAACGGTGTGGTTTCGCCACGGTAATCAAAGCCGGTCCAATAGAACCCGCCGGCAACAAATGCGCGTGCCCCCAGCGGCTGCCAAGAACCATCCGGCGCCATATAGCTGCTTAAATGCGCCGTCTCTCTGTTGGTGTGGTAAACGCCCCGGCAACTCAGGTTGCTGCCGATTTCACTGCCGAAGATGGGCTTGTTGGGATACTTTTTGTGCAGCCAATCGTAATCTCGGTAATTGTAATTTACGCCGAGCAAGTCTTCACAAGCGCCCATGCCAATCATCCACCCTTCTCCGATGCCTTGATTGGCGGCGCAGCTGATGGGACGCGTGCGATCGTGCTTATGCACCGCATCCATGAGCGTTTGCATCATTTCGCGGCCAAAAGGCGAGCCTTGAATGCCCCATTCTTCGTTCCACATGGACCACATGATGATGCTGGGATGATTGCGGTCGCGCAGCACCATGGTTTCAACATGCCATGTGTCATGGTACGGCTGGCCAATGTAAGATTTAACCGTGGCTGCATCGCCGGGGTGACGATTTTCGTCCATAACGAGTAAGCCCAATTCGTCGCAGGCGTCGTACATGGCCGGGGTCATCGGGTTGTGTGAGCAGCGTATGGCATTACAGCCGAAATCCTTGAGACGCTGCATGCGGTAGTAAAACAGACTGTCAGGAATGCCAATGCCCACGCCGGCAAAATCCTGGTGATTGCACACTCCTTGAAGCTTGACAGGCTTATCGTTAAGGAAAAAACCCTTGTCGGCATCAAAGCGAATGGTGCGGATGCCAAAGCGTTGTACATGCCGATCTACCACCTTTCCGTTGGCGGACAGGGTTGTTTTGAGGTGGTATAGATGCCGCTGTTCCAGCGACCATAGCTGGGCATGGGCGAGATGCACCGTCTGCTCGGCTTTGAAGTTCGCCCCCGCAGCAATCGTATGGTACGACTTGGTGGAACCTGCAACCTGTCCGTCGGGTGAGATGATCTCCGAGACAACCTCGCATACCCGGTCGAACTGCGACCCATTGGTCAGTCGCGTTTCGATGGCGAGCGTTGCCGATGGCTTACCGGTTTCATCGTGCACCTTACTGGTGACGTAAACACCCCAAGGTTCAACATGTACCGGGTCGGCGACGTTAAGCCAGACATGCCTATAAATGCCGCCGCCCTCATACCACCAGCCTTCGAATTGGGTGGGATCTACATGGACGGCAAGCACATTTTTCTGACCGTAGCGCAGATGGCGGCTTATATCAACATGGAAGGACGTATACCCGCCGGAGTGATAAGCCACTTCCTGTCCGTTGAGAAAGACACGGGCTTTGCGGAATACCCCTTCAAAATAAAGCCAGACGTGTTTGCCCTGGTCTTCGGCCGGTTGGCTAAACGTTTTGCGATACCATGCTGGAAATACGGGCAGTGATCCATGGCCGGTGTTGGCCGATCGCTCGTACTGACCTTCCACAATGTAATCGTGCGGCAAATGTACTCTTCGCCACGAGCTGTCGTCAAAATCCATGGAGTTACATTGCTGTGATGGCGGTAGCGTGCCGAGTTCCACGGCGCCGGTGATGCCACCGGGGCCAGCGGTATTCTGCACCAACACGGTCAGCACGTTGGGGCCATTGGAGTTCCACGCGGAATCCAGGTTTACTGTAAAGGGGGTGTCCCAGCCCTGATGGCTCCGCAGTTTTTGTCCGTTAAGGTAAACGGTGCCATTGTCGTCAACGCTGGCGAAGGAAACACAGCGGCCATCCTTTGGCATGGCGGGAAGGGTGGCTCTGTACCAAGCGTAGCCGATGTAGCCATTGAGGGTATCAGCACCTGATTCGCACGTTGCCCAACCGCCCGTACTGGTGTCGAGATCAGGCTTGGTAAACTCCTGTGCTTGGTCGGGATTTCCCTTCTTCCATAGCCAATGTTTTATTGCCGTTGCGCTCTGCAGTATGGTGGCTTCGGGCATGCCCTTGAAGCGCCAATCAGCGTCGAAAAGCTCTTTTTTTCGAGGAGCCAGATCGCTTACTGCATCGGGGGAATCCAAGCGAGCTTCAAAGGAGGCGGCCGGAGTTGATGGCCCCTCAAAGGCCGAACAGCCGGTAAGTGAAGCTGCCGCAACAGCGCCTGCGCTAAACTTGAGAAAGTCTCGACGTTTCATGCATAGATCTCCTAAATACTACCTCTCGACAGAAGTCAGTGGTATTACCATCGGCTAGTGTAGTGTCCCAGAGGAAGATTTACGATATGCACTTCACAGTTTTTTCAAATATTCTGGCCCAAGCGGGC
>JAJXZA010000266.1 GCA_021780285.1 Planctomycetota bacterium | reverse complement strand
AATGGTGGTTTTGCCGCGGCGTTTGTCGGCCTGCAGTTCAACCGTGCCCGAAATTTCGGCCATAACAGCCGGGTCTTTGGGTTTGCGGGCCTCAAAAATTTCGGTGACGCGCGGCAAGCCCGAAGTAATGTCGCTGGTACCTTTGCTTTCCCGCGGCTGGCGGGCCAGCAGCGTCCCGGCGCCAACCACCTGGTTTTCGTCCACGTCAATACGCGCCTTGGCGGGCAGGTAGTGGTAGTCGAGCATCTTCTCGTCTTTGGGATCGAGAATAATGACGCGCGGGCGACGTTCGCCGCGGTGTTCAACAATGACAAGGCGCTTCTTGCCGCTCTTGCCTTCGCTTTCCACGCGGGCGGTTTCGCCTTCCTGCACGTCCTCAAACTTGACGATGCCGCCCTTTTCCGCCAGGATCGGCACGCGGTGCTGGTCCCATTCGCAGAGTTGCTGGCCGGGCCGCACCGACTCGCCATCCTTAACTTTCAGGTGGGCGCCATAAGGCACCTTGTGCCGCTCAAGTTCGCGCTCTTTGGCGTCGCGCACAATGAGTTCGCCGTTGCGCTTAAGCACAACCACATGCTTGGAGCCATCCTCTTCGGCCACTTCCACCGGGTTCAGATCGTCATAAACAACCACGCCCGCAACACCGGCGCGAATGTCGTGCTGCTCGGTAATACGCGTGGCCGAGCCACCGGTATGGAAGGTACGCATGGTAAGCTGTGTGCCAGGCTCACCGATGGATTGGGCCGCGATAATGCCCACGGCAAGACCTTCTTCAACCAGTACATTGGTTGAAAGGTCAACGCCGTAGCAGCGGGCGCAAATGCCGACCGTCGCTTCGCAGGTAAGCGGGCTGCGGACACGCACGGTTTCAACATTCATCTCTTCAATCTTGCGGGCCATTTTTTCATCAATAATCTGGCCTTCTTTGCAGATCACCTCATCGGTAATCGGATTGACTATGGTGTCGGCGGCACAGCGGCCGATTATCGCGTCGCGCAGCGGCACATCCACGCGGTCATCCTTGTAGATGGCGGTTTTGCGGATGCCATTCTGCGTACCGCAGTCCAAAGTTGAAATAATCACGTTCTGCGCCACATCGGCTAGCTTGCGGGTAAGGTAGCCCGAGTCGGCGGTCTTAAGAGCCGTATCAGCAAGACCCTTACGCGCGCCGTGGGTACTGGTGAAAAACTCCAGCACCGACAAACCCTCGCGGAAATTGGTCTTAATGGGCGTTTCGATGATGTCGCCCGACGGGCGGCTCATAAGCCCACGCATACCGGCAAGCTGACGGAAGTTGTCCACGTTGCCGCGGGCGCCCGAGTCGGCCATTAAAAACACCGGGTTCAGATAAGGCTTGCCCTTCGGGTCGTTAGGCGGCAGCAGCGTGTTGTTTTCGTCGCGGGTGTCATTCTTAAGCTCATTCATCATGGCCTTGGTGACTTCTTCCCGTGCGTGCGACCAACGCTCAACGAGCTGGTTGTGCCGTTCGCGCTCGGTGATAGCTCCAAGGTTGAGATTGCGTTCAATGCGATCGGCCTGTTTTTGCGTGTCTTCGATAATTTTGTTTTTGCTCGCGGGAATGCGCAAATCGGTAATGCCGAAGCTCAGGCCCGCAAGCGTGGAAACCTTAAAGCCGATTTCCTTCATATCATCCAGCAGGTCAATGGTCGCCGGACGCCCCAGAATGCGGTAGCAATCCGCAATAACGCGGCTGCCGCCCTTATTCGAGAGCGCGAAGTTATAAAACGGCATCGCGGGCCGCAGAATGTCGTTAAACATGCAGCGACCAACCGTTGTAACAATCACACGATTGGCGGGCACAGCCACCGCCGCGTCGTTGATGTCCTGCACCACATGCGACCGCTCAATGCGCACCCGAATGGCCGTGTGCATGCCAATTTGCTTGCGCTGATACGCCAGCAGAGCCTCATGAAAATTGTGGAACGCCAGCTCTTTGCCGGCGGGCTTCTCGCCGGGTTCACCGGCGCGCTGTGTGGTCATGTAGTACGTGCCCAGCACAATATCCTGCGAAGGCCCGATGATCGGCGAACCGTTCGCCGGCGAAAAGATGTTGTGCGTCGAAAGCATCAGCAGGTGCGCTTCGGCCTGCGCTTCAACCGACAGAGGCAGGTGCACCGCCATCTGGTCGCCGTCGAAGTCGGCGTTAAAGCCTTTGCAAACCAGCGGGTGAATCTTGATGGCATTGCCTTCAATCAGCACCGGCTCAAACGCCTGAATACCCATGCGGTGAAGCGTGGGCGCACGGTTCAGCAGCACCGGGTGCCCCTTGATAACTTCTTCAAGGATGTCCCAGATTTCGCGGTCGCGCCGTTCGATCATCTTCTTGGCCGACTTGATGGTGTCGGCAAGGCCATGATCCTTGAGCTTCTTGATGATAAACGGCTGGAACAACTCCAGGGCGATCTTCTTGGGCATGCCGCACTGGTGAATCTTAAGTTCCGGCCCGACGACAATAACCGAACGCGCGGAATAATCCACACGCTTGCCCAGCAGGTTTTCGCGGAAACGCCCCTGCTTACCCTTGATCATGTCCGTCAAACTCTTGAGCGGACGATTGGATGAACCCAGCACCGGCCGGCGGCAGCGGCTGTTGTCAAACAGCGAGTCCACCGCCTGCTGCAGCATGCGCTTTTCGTTGCGGATAATCACATCAGGCGCGTTGAGGTCCACCAGCTTTCGCAGGCGGTTGTTGCGGTTGATGATGCGCCGATACAAATCGTTGAGGTCGCTGGTGGCGAAATTGCCCGATTCGAGATGCACCAGAGGCCGCAAATCCGGCGGAATAACCGGAATAACCTCGTAAATCATCCAGTCGGCCTTGTTGGGCGATTTGCGGATTGCCTCAACAATCTTAAGCCGCTTGGTCAGGTCTTTGATCTTCTGCTTGCTGCTGGTGTTGTCAATATCCTGGCGAATCTTCTGCGATTCAACCGTCAGGTCAAGCGAGTTAAGCAGCGCACGCACCGCATCGGCGCCCATGGCGACGTCAAAATCGTCCTTGTATTTTTCGCGGGCTTCGCGGTATTCCTCTTCGGTGAGCAGTTGCTTGCGCTTCAAAGGCGAACCTTTGGGGTCCGTCACGCAATAATCTTGATAGTAAATGACCTTTTCAAGGTCGGTGGTTTTCATGTTCAGCAGGTTGCCCAGGCGGCTCGGTGTGGCCTTGAAAAACCAGATGTGCACAATGGGCGCTGCGAGGCTGATGTGCCCCATGCGCTTGCGCCGCACGCGGCTGTGCGTAACTTTAACGCCGCAGCGATCGCATATAACGCCCTTGTACTTGGTACCCTTGTATTTGCCGCAGGCGCACTCCCAGTCGCGCTCCGGGCCGAAAATGCGTTCGCAGAAAAGGCCGTCACGCTCCGGACGATACGTTCGGTAATTAATGGTTTCCGGCTTTTTTACTTCGCCAAAGCTCCACGAGCGAATGTCGTTGGGGCTGGCGAGGGTAATTTTTACCGAGCCGTAGTCGTTCACGCGATCGTATACAATTTCAGCCATGGGTGTTTCTCCTGGGTTAACCGTCCATTAAGTAAGGGTTTCAAGCAGCGTAAGTCCGTCTGAACTCAGCGCCCCGCCATCTTCTAACCCGCCGCTGCGTGCATGCCAACCCGGCATGGGTGCTTCAAGCTTTTGCCGTCCAGGTTTTGCCCTACAGGCTTAACGCCGTGTATGTCGGGCGGCGCCGGAGCGGCATAAAAAAGCCTGGCATCAAGCGGGCTTAAATCCCCTTCTTCTTTTCAAGCGTTATGTTCAGGCCAAGGCCGCGAATTTCGTTGCACAGCACGTCAAACGATACGGGCGTGCCGGCTTCAAGCTTGTTGGTGCCCTTGACCATGCTTTCGTAAATCTTCGTGCGGCCTTCCACATCGTCCGACTTGACGGTAAGCAGTTCCTGAAGCACGTAGGCTGCGCCATACGCCTCCAGACCCCACACTTCCATCTCACCGAACCGCTGGCCGCCCGTTCGGGCCTTGCCACCCAGCGGCTGCTGGGTAATCAGGCTGTACGGACCGGTAGAGCGAGCGTGAATCTTTTCATCCACGAGGTGGTGCAGTTTGAGCATGTATATGTAGCCCACCGTCACCTTCTGCTCAAACGCCTCGCCCGTGCGGCCGTCAAACAGCGTGAGTTTCATGGATGGCGGCATCTCGACGAACGTCTCATCCGGCGGCGGCGGCGTTTTGCTCGATTCCAGATCTTTACGCCGCTGACGAACATGCGTATTCGCCTCTTCAATGGCCGCACTTATTTCAGACTCATGAGCACCGTCAAACACCGGCGTAACCGCCTGGAAGCCAAGTATCGCCGCCGCCCAGCCAAGGTGCGTTTCCAGAATCTGCCCGATATTCATACGCGACGGCACACCCAGCGGATTGAGCAGTATGTCTATCGGTGTGCCATCTTCCAAGAACGGCATGTCTTCTTCGGGCACAATGCGGGCAATGACGCCCTTGTTACCGTGACGGCCCGCCATTTTGTCGCCCACCGACAGCGCCCGCTTGGTGGCAAGATAAATCTTCACCATTTCAAGCACACCCGACGAAAGCTCATCGCCGCGTTTCATGTGCTCAAGCTTGCGATCGCGTTCTTCCACCATCGCCGCAAGCCGGGCCTTGTAGCGATAGTAAATCTTCTCGCCTTGCTCGCGTTTTTCTTCCGAACCCTTGATCCACTTGATGTCGAACGTTTCCCACTGTTCAAGAATAACGTCGTCATCGTCCGACTTGCCGGCTTTCTGCCGGGTGGACGGGTCCACCATCTGGCTGCCGATGGCCTCGTTAATTTCCTCGCACATCTGGCGGAAAATCTTGGCCACGCGGGCATCCATTTCTTTGGTGTACGCCTTCTGCTCTTTAAGGTTTTCCTTCTTCTGATCGTCGGTCCAGTGCGTGCGGCGGCTGAACCGCTGTGCTCCAATCACCACGCCCTCGGTGCCGGCCGGCACTTCAAGCGAGTCATTCTTAACGTCTTCACCGGCCCGGCCGAAAATGGCGTGCAGAAGTTTTTCTTCCGGCGAAAGCTCGGTTTTGCTCTTCGGCGAAACCTTGCCCACCAGAATGTCACCAGGGCCTACGCGCGTTCCGATGCGCACCACACCGTAGTCATCAAGGTTTTTCAGAGCCTTTTCGCTGACGTTCGGAATGTCGCGCGTAAACTCCTCACGCCCGAGCTTGGTGTCACGCACTTCAACTTCAAACTCTTCAATGTGAATGGACGTAAAGACATCCTTTTTCACCAGCCGTTCGCTGATGACAATGGCGTCTTCAAAGTTGTAGCCGTCGTAGGTCATAAAGGCCACGAGCACGTTGCGGCCCAGCGCCAGCTCGCCATCGCGGCAGGCCGGGCCATCGGCGATGATGGTGCCCTTTTTAACCTTCTGCCCGACCTTAACCAGCGGCTTTTGCGTCAGGCAGGTTTTATCGTTGAGGCCGGCGTTTTTACGCAGCACATATTCGTCTGAGTTGTCCACCACAATGCGCTGGGCGTCCACAAACGTTACCGTGCCCGCACGCTCGGCCCGCACCACCATGCCGCTGTTTACAGGCACATGCTTTTCCATGCCGGTGGCCACAATCGGTGGATCGGTAATCAGCAGCGGCACAGCCTGCCGTTGCATGTTAGAACCCATCAGCGCCCGGTTGGCATCGTCGTGTTCCAAAAATGGAATCAGCGCCGCCGAAACCGCAACCGTCTGCTTGGGCGAAATATCCACAAACGTCACGTCGCCGCCGTTAACCTGCTGCAAATCGCCGTTGACGCGGCCAAGAATAAGCTCCTGGCGAACTTTATGCGTTTTGGGGTCCACCGATTCCGGCGGAGCCAGCACGTTTTTCATCTCTTCGTCGGCGCGCAGATATTTCACGCTGCCGTTGACTTTGCCATTCTGCACTTCGCGGTACGGCGTAATCAAAAAGCCGTATTCATCCACGCCGGCATAAATCGAAAGCGACGCAATCAAACCGATGTTGGTGCCTTCCGGCGTTTCAATCGGGCAGATGCGGCCATAGTGCGAAATATGCACGTCGCGCACTTCAAAGCCGGCTCGTTTGCGGTTAAGCCCGCCGGGGCCAAGGGCCGAGAGACGCCGCTCATGCGTAAGCTGCGAGAGTGGGTTGGTCTGATCCACCACCTGCGACAACTCGCTGCGACCAAAGAAAAAGTCCACCGACGAGCTGATGCTCTTGGAGTTCACAAGCTCCACAATCTTGGTAACTTCGTCCGGCGTCTTGCTGCTCATGCGTTCCTGAATGGTGCGCTTAAGCTTCAAAAAGCCCTTGCGCAGCTCTTCCTGCGCCAGTTCATCAATCGTGCGCAGCCGCCG
>JAJXZA010000306.1 GCA_021780285.1 Planctomycetota bacterium | reverse complement strand
ACTAAATACAACAATTACATGGGTACACTTTGCCGGCAAAAATCGGCCGCAAACGTGACGTAAAGCTGGATTTAACAAGAGGTTACAGCGCTGAGATGCGTGCCAGAGAAGGTGGAACTTTGGGCTATAACTCGATACCACGTCGGTTTTATGTCCCTTGGCATCACGCTGGTAATGCTTATTAATGGTGATGGCGTCGAGTTTGAGCTTGGCGGCCGGTATGCCGCCCTTGATCAAAAATGCCTTTGTGGCGTTCATGGCCGCCGAAAGCTGATCATAGGCGGTTTTAAGCTGCGGCGACTGCGCTGCTACTGTGGCCTGCCAGATGATCAAATTGGAGACGATTTGCCTTTCAGCTGAGCCGGTAACGTCAATGGTGTTTACCGCGCGATGCACGTGCGTATAAGCGAGCACCGCAATAACGACGCAAATAATATTGGCCAAGGCGAACATGATGCCCGCCTTAAACGTTACCACCACGCGGGCCGGCAGCGCCAAGCCGGTCGGCGCCGCTGCGCCTGCTCGTTGTGGGTCTTCCATGACCGGTCTCCTGTAAAAGCATGCAACTCATCCGGCGGCATCGCCCGCAGACAGGCGATTGCCGGCTGAAAGATGTTAACGCCGCCGCCGAACGGCTATTGCAATGTAACGTCAGTATTAATCGCCGGATCGGCATCATCAGCCCTCGCCGCAGAAGGAGGGACCTCGCCGCCATCGGTTGGCGGGCCTGCGTGGGCAGCGGTTCCATCCGCCGACGGACCCGCCTCCAGAGCCGCGGGCGCTTCGCCGGGCGGCGCCAGCGACAGCATCAGCGGGCCTAAAGCTACCGGCTGCTCCACCCGCAACTGCTTAAGCCGAATCAGTTCCAGCATGGCCAAAAACAGGCCGATCATTTCACCGCGATTCTTCCGCCCGGCAAACATGTCCTGCAGCGTTACCGGACCTTCACGTGAGAGCCGATCTAAAATATCCGCCTGGTGCAGGCTGATGGGCGTGTCATCCAGCGTTACCTCGTGGCCAAAGGCCGAGTGACCTACGCTGGCCATGATGGCATTAAACGAATCTATCAGCAGAAATAAATTCAGATCATCCAGGTCGAGCGGAGCCTTGCCCGCCACGCGCCGCACCGCCCGCGGAAAGCGCTGCTGTTCTGCACTGCTGCGACGCCGCAAGTCGTCGGCGGCATCCTTGTATTGCTTGTATGCCAACAACTGCTGCACAAGCTGCTGCCGCGGGTCGGCGAGGTCTTCCACCGAGCCGGCGATTTCCCCCGGTTCTGCCGGCGGCCGCGGAGCGAGCATGCGGCTCTTGATTTCCAGAAGCGTAGCGGCCATGACCAAAAAGTCGCCGGCGAGGTTGATGTCTATCCGCCGAATCAGTTCCACGTGGGCCAGATATTGCTGCGTGATGCGTGCAATGGGGATATCGTGAATATCCACTTCGTCTTTTTTAATAAGGTACAGCAGCAGTTCCAGCGGGCCGTTGTAGTTGTCTAACTCCACGCGATAATCGCCGCGCAAAGCCGATGTCGCGGCTTCAGGCGAAGTTGCCGTTGCAGTACCTGATTCAATGGGATGTTGTTGCATTTCGTCGCTCATGGTTGGAGCATAACCAAACAAGGCCGCGTCCGCCACAGCAGACCGCCCGCGCAGCAAAACCCCCAAACAGACAGCACAAAGTGAACGCGGCAGCCAACATTAAGGGACTTTGCATCCCGGTATGGTTCGCAACAAATGGCGCAATTGTTAATCGCGTAAGTCATTACAAAGCAATGCTTTACAGCACGACTTGCCACCGGCCATGGGGCTTCTGTTATACTGTAAGCGTATAGACAGGCTGTGGCCGCTATGCGCAGGGCGGGGATGCCCCCGCTGCAGAGGTTGGCCAGCTTAAGTTTGGCCCGCTGGCCCATAAGCCAGTTTGGCTGTTAAAGGAGTTGACGCATTATGACCCAGTTCCAAAATTATGATGATTCGCTCATGCCGATGAATCAGGATGTTGCTGTTGCCCAGCAGCGATTTATTACCAAGGTGTTTGGCTGGATGGCTATTGGCTTGGGCATCACCGCGGTTGTGGCGCTGGCCATTGCCGGCTCGCATAGTGCCATGCAGTACATTGCCGCCAACCGCGGCATCTGGATCGGCCTTATGATTGCACAGTTTGTTGTGGTGCTGGGGCTGGCAGCGGGCATCAACCGCATTTCCGCAGGGACGGCAACGCTGCTGTTTCTATTTTACAGTGCGCTGACGGGAGCAACCTTCTCCGTGCTGTTTATGGTATTTACCCGGCAATCGCTTTTCAGTACGTTTATAACGGCGGCGGCGATGTTCGGCGCTATGGCCCTGTTTGGTCACATCACCAAGCGCGATTTAACCTCGATGGGGCACTTTGCCATGATGGCACTTATTGGTCTGATTATTGCGATGGTGGTGAATATTTTCATGCAATCGTCCGAGCTGCAATTTATCATTTCAGGCGTAGGGGTGCTGCTGTTCATGGGCCTTACCGCCTACGATACCCAGCGATTGAAGTATCTGTATCTGGTCGGGCCTGAAGGATCGCAGGCAAACCAAAAGGCGGCTATTTCGGGCGCATTGCAACTCTATCTAGACTTTATCAACCTTTTCCTGTTCCTTCTGCAGTTTATGGGCCAGCAGCGCGACTAAGGGCCTGCATACGCAGGCTGCGCCGCGGCTGAAACTGCCGACACAACTGATGCGGCGACAGAGGCGGTACAGCCTCACTTGGCAGGTACATCATCCATGGAAGCGTTGAGTCTAACGGCTGCGGCTGCGCTTTGTGCGTGCGCTAAAACTGATCTTGGTATAAAATGCACCTGCTTTTTCGGGGGTGCTTATGCGATTTGCCTGGCCGAAGTTCGGCAGGATGATCGGCGGTTTATATTTTGGCCCGGCTGGGTGGCAACCGCAAGGTTGGAGCGATGCGCCTGCGCCCACGGCAGCGCCGGCTCAAGCACCTCCAGCAGGCAACGCCCCTCCAGCGGCCGCGCTGCCAGCCAAACCCGCCGAACAGGCCCCGCAGGCGGCCGGCGGCCAGGCGCAGCGCCGTCCATTGCTGGCCGAACTTGACCGGCACGGCATTGTACAGTTTTCACCGTGGACGCCGGCGCTGCCGCAGCAACTTGCCTTGCTGGGCGGGCGCACGGCTGACGTCATGGTGGTTAACATGTTGCCGCACCAGCCGGAATCGGCTCTGCCGGGCTTTTTAACCCTCGAAGAGCTTGCCCCCATGCTGGTTGCCCTGGAAGGCCTGGCTTTGGCGTTAAAACCGCGCCGCGTACTTATTACGGTAGACCGCCACGACCACGCTGCCGCCCGGGCATGGGCGGCGGCGGCACGCGGCAAGCCCTGGAAGGTTATTCGTCTGGTTAACAAATATCCGCTGGCGCATCCGCGTACGCTGCTGCACCGACTGGGCATTAACAACAGCGACATTTCTGAAAGCCCCGCCACGCGCGGACGTTTGATAATTGACCCGGTAACCTGCTGGGCCATAGGCCGCTTGCTCGCCGGTGAAAAGCATGTAACGCATCGTCCGGTGCAGGTGTTTGCGCAAGGCCAGGAACCTCAAATGCTGCTGCTGCGCATCGGCGAACCCGTCGCGGCGGTGATGGAGCGCTTCGGCCAGGCATTGCCGGCTGTGGAATGTATTGCCAATGGCATGCTGGCGGGCAAAAGGTTAGACCCGGCAACCGATTGCGTTGAAGCCTCGACCGAAATGCTCTCGTTTCGGCCAGCGCCATTGACGGAAAATATCAGCGACTGCATTCGCTGCTCGTGGTGCGTATATGCATGCCCGACAGGATTAAACCCCGCAGCCCTGCTCGCTGCCGCCCAGGTCAAGGCCACCATGCCGGTGGTTAACCCCACCGAGGCGCGTGGGTGCATAGGGTGTGGCCTGTGCAGTTATGTTTGCCCCTGCCGACTGCCGCTGGCGCAAACCATTGTGCAGATGAGTGAGCAGTCAATCATGCCGACTCCGCCGCGTTCGTCAGCCGCCACCGGCGGAGGTGCAGGATGAGCCGCTTAAGTAACCCCGGTAGCGCCGGCCATTTACGGGGGGCATCACAACCCGCAATACCTGCAGCCACGCTCAATCGAGGCCCGCCATTTTTGGTATGGCCTGTCGCGCGGCGCGAGTATTATCTGGCTATCAACATCGCCATTGCGCCGACACTGCTGGGCGGTCTGATTTTTTTTGGCCCGGTGGCCGCGGTAAACCTGCTGGCGCTTGTCGCGGGTATGCTGCCGAGCTATCCAGTATTGCGGCTGTACACGCGGCGCGGCAGGGGCATGTCGTTTCAGCACGCGCTGGCCGGCACACTGGTTGCCGGGGCGCTGACGTCGCCGCTTTATCCGTGGCCGGCACTGCTGATCGTCGGGCTGGTGATTCCGCTGCTGACGTGGCTTATAAGCACGCCAGGCCGGCATGCCCTCAATTTGGCGTTGCTGGCACCGCTGGTGCTGCTGGCACTGTATCCGCTCAATGGCCAAGGCCCCTTGCTGGCACGCAACCGGCTGCTGCTGGGCAACGTGCACCACAGCAGCAGCCTTAAGAGTTACCATTGGCCACGAGCGGGCAAGCGGCAGCCGGCCGATGCGGTAACGTTGCCGGTGCCGGAACAGCAAATTCAGACGCTTTATAAGAACATTGCCCGCAAGCCGGTGACGTTTAAGTCGCGTGAGCTAATTCATCAGGCCTTTTCGTTTTATTTGCCTTCGCCAACCGAGTTGATTCTGGGCGCTGTCCCAGGCTGGATCGGCACGGTGAGCCTGCTGGCCATTATTCTGGGAGGACTGTATTTATCGTACCGGCACATTTTGCAGCCCGGCTCGTGGTTGTTGTTTTTATCGGCAGTGGTGATGGGACTGGTCTTTGGCCCGCTGTCGCGGGGAATGTTTGTTGATCATTTTTGGCAAAGTCTCGGCGGTATCTGGTATTTGCATGGCGAACAGGCGATGGTGCTGCTGACTTACGAACTTTGCAGCGGTGATTTTTTGTTTGCGTCGGTTTTTGTGCTGGCGTTTCCCGGCTCGCTGCCGATGGAGCCTAATGCCCGACGGTTCTTTCTGCTGCTGGCGGGACTTCTGGCGGCATTGACCCATCGGCTGGCGCTGCCGGTGCCGCCGGCTACGTTCGCCCTGCTGGTATTGCAGCCGCTGGCACCAGTGTTTGACGCGCTGCTTCACCGGCGCTCGTGGATATCGCAGGCTGGCTGATACCCTCTTGGCTTGCCGGCGGCATGATTATGGTGAAGCCCAACGCGCTTACGCGGCCAATGTCAAAGGTCAAAGCCATGGCGTCAAACAAGCACAAGGCGGGTACCACCCAGCAGCGCGGCCGGCAAACAGCACAAGCGAGAATGCTTCAGGTGCTCGGAGTCTTGGACGGCCTTATCTCTGCCGGAACCGCCCGTGGCGATCCAACATTTATCCATAACTTTCGCGTTGCCAGCCGGCGAGCACACGAGGTGCTGCACGTGGGCATGTTGGCTTTGGCGCCGTCGCAGCGCAAAGCTCTCCGCCACATGGTTAAAAAACTCAGGGAGTTGCGGCGTGCCGCAGGCCGCGTACGCGATCTGGACGTGCTGGCCGAGAACCTCACAAAGCTGCCAACTGCTCAAGAGCCAACGCACATGACTGGTCAAGGCGCGGGGCGGCAGCGAGTGCTTCAGCGCCTTTGCAAAAACATTTACAGCTTTGCCGCCGATGGCCGGCTCAAGCGGGTTGCCGGGCAGATTCGGCAATTACCCGAATCGCATTTGATCGCAAAGCTCAATACCCGCATCGAGCGGAACCATCAAAGCTTCAGCACCCTTGCCACGACGGCTCTGGCCAAGCCAACCGACCGGCATACGCACAAGCTGCGCATCGCCGGCAAACGGTTACGCTATGCCCTGGAACTATTGCCCCGGCATACCGGCCGACTCACAGCGGCCCTGCAGGCGCTCAAAACTCTCCAGGACACGCTGGGACAACGCCACGATCTGGAAATACTTCGATGGCATCTGCAGCACATGAAACGCACCACGCCCTCGGCCAGAGTCGGCCTTCGGCAAAAACAGTGGAAACAGATGCTGCACAAGACGGATGACCGCATCGCGTCGCTGGTGCAATCATTTGCCGCCAACCCATCGCTGCGAGAGCTTATGACCTCATCGGCCATACACTTTTAACCAGCGCGCCCCGGCAACTTCCCGCGCTGACCCCGGGAACTTAGACGCTTGAGCGCCGCTTGTTAACTCGTGAGTTTGATGGCGCTGCGCTATCGTCATGTGCAGGAATTTTCAGCAGCGCTGCTGATGGCAGGCCGGCAATAATATCGCTTTGTATGATCTCGA
>JAJXZA010000295.1 GCA_021780285.1 Planctomycetota bacterium | reverse complement strand
CGATAAGCTTCTTGGCCAAGCTTTAAGACACCAACTTACAACAAATTGGCACCGCTGCAGCCTTCGACGCCATACGCCAATACAATTTTGTGAATTTTGAGGACGAGACAACGCAACCGGCTCCAAGGCCTTCGCCATAAAAAATGCGGTGAATCTCACCCATGTTATCCCTATATACTATTCGCTTTTGGCAATTATTTATTCCTTATAATTTGCATCATAACAATCGGCTTTGAGAGTACAAGCGCACACGGAACCTGACGCACCATTAACACAGCGCCGCCACAGCCATTTTGACTTGATGCCAAGGACGGACGAGGCAAAGCCTTAGCCGCAGGTGTATAATTATGTTGCGTCGGCAGTTCACCACCGGCATCTATTGCCTGGAGGCTCGGCCGCGGCAAGCAGTGAAAGTCCAAAACTGGGTCGGATTTTGTGGCTAAGGCTTTCCTGCTGGAATGGCAAAGGCCTCAGTGCACTGCCCCAGAAAAGAATAAAGACAGTGGGTTTACTTCATGCGCTATCGAGATCAAAACTGGCCGCAACTCAAACCACTTCGGAAGGCCGGCAAACTGCGCCGCCGCATTTCGGTATTGCCCACGCTTTGCACGCTCGGCAACTTACTTTGCGGGTTTGCCGCCGTTACCTACATTGCCCAGAGCCAGCCGATTAAGTCGCCCCTTGGCAACCAGTTTGCCATCGCGGGGTACCTGGTGTTCGCGGCGATGGTGTTTGATATGCTCGACGGCTCCATGGCCCGGCTCACCAAGGCCACCAGTGATTTTGGCGCTGAACTCGACTCACTCGCGGATATGGTGAGCTTTGGCGTAGCACCGGCATTTTTGGCCGTTACCGTTATTCATGCGTTGCTCGCTGCCCGGAGTTCGCAAGGCATTGAACCTTTAGGCCCGCTGGCCGACAACCTCCTTGCCCGCACACTCTGGATACTGGGAGCCATTTACGTGGCCTGCACCGCACTGCGTCTGGCGCGTTTTAATGCCCACAACCGCCACGCGCTTGATGCACATATGGTGTTTAGAGGCTTGCCTTCGCCGGGCGCGGCGGGCGTAACGGCGGCCAGCGCCATTTTTTACGAGACCATTCAGCAAAGCGCCCCGCACCTGCTGCCCTTTAACCTTTCACCCGGCTTTGTTCAGGCTACAACCACAGCCTTTCCATACGCCATGGCGGCCGTGCTGGCCGCGGCGGCTCTGCTGATGGTAAGCCGCATCAGCTATGGCCATGTCATCAATCAATACCTGCGCGGACGACGGCCCTTTTCGTATGTTGTGCAGGTGGTGGTGCTGCTGCTGCTGGCCCTTTGGCAACCGCAGTTGACGGCTTTGCTGGCCATTTATTTTTATGCGTTCATGCCGCCGCTGCGGGCCGCGTGGCGGCGCTTTGTTCGCGGCCAAACCGGCCCGCAACCCATGACGCCGGCCCCGGCTGAACCGCGCGAAAGCATCATCAATTCGTAAGTAGCGGAAGACCACGGGCCTAAACCCCGTGGCGCGTTGTTTTGAAACGCAAATGTAATGAGCCATCGGGTTTAGCCCGATGGTCAGGCCCGGATAATATCCAAGGGCTTAAAACCATGGCCCAAAATTTTTGAACTCTCTGCACCGAGCCATTTATTCAATATCCCGGCGTAAAGACTGCGAAAGTCCGTTGTGAAACGCAGGTCGCCCATTTGCAGATGCGCCGGCGCCAGCGATGGTTGCGTGCCCATAAGCCCAGGCCGGATGCCGCCGCCAAAAACAAACAGCGGCGCCGCCGTACCATGATCGGTCCCAAGGCTGGCATTTTCAGCCACCCGCCGGCCAAACTCCGAAAATGTAACGACCAGAGTTTTTTGCAGCAGCCTCTGCGCCTTAAGGTCCTGCATAAAAGCGGTTAAGCCCCCGGATATCTCGGCCATCAGCAGGTCATGCGCTTTTTGCTGCTGCGCGTGCGTATCAAACCCTCCCATCGAAACATAGTACACACGCGTAGGCAGCCCCGCAGCGATCATCCGGGCTACCTGGCTTAACGATCGTCCAAGCTGCGATGCCGGATAGCTGGCCTCATTGCGTGCGTGCGTAACGGCATGGCGAATATCGCGCCCGGAGACTTCAGCATCCAGCGCGGTTCGCTGCAAAAAGTCCAATTCTTCATTGGCGCAATGCGGACATGGCGCCGCCGGCGGCGATATGCCATTGACAATGCGATACGCCTCCCGCAACTGCGTGTGCCGCTGGTCATGACCCGCCCCCGGCAACCATTGAAACTGCTCCGGATTTTGAAAGGCGACCGGCTGAAACTTTTTTCCGGCCAGAGCCACCGGCGACAATGGGCCAATGCTCACTGCCGCGTCCGGGCTTACCGGATCAGCGCCCGAACACTGGGCGTCAAAGTAGCGGCCGAGCCAGCCATGGCGGGCGACCCGGTCGGGCGCTCCGGTCTGCCAGATCGCCATGGACCTGAAATGGGAGCGGTTCGGATTCGGATACCCCACCCCCAGCACCACGCTCATTTCGCCGGCATCATAAAGCGACTTCATGCCGGTCATTGCGGGATGCAGCGCCAATGAGTTTGCCAGCGGTAGAAGCTTGGAGGTTATCGCCAGATGCGGCCGCGCCCGGCGATAATCGTCGTTATCAACCGGAATAACGGTTGAGAGGCCGTCGTTGCCGCCGCCGAGTTGCACCACAACCAGCACGCGTTCGTCGCCGCGACCGGCGGCCGTTTGCGTTAAGGGCTGATCTGCGGGGTTGTTGAGGGCAAATGCCGTGCGCTGCAGAAACGCCGGCATCGTTGCCGCTGCCGACAAAACCGTCAGGCCGCGGGCCACAAAAACCCGTCGTGTATGCAGCGTGTCCATAACATCACCTCGCAAAGAGCTTTAACATGCAAGCCCGCGGCAATCGCGCAGCCGGCAAAACATCAGCACAACTGGTACTCCGGCATGGCCATAATGAGTTCCACAAGGTTCTCCAGCCGCCAGTGCGTCGCGGAATCCGCCGGATTCAAAGGCTTGCCCGCAGGCACAGCAGACCCATCAAGAGCGCACAACAAAGCCCGTCGTTTTGCAGGCTCGATGTCGTCCTGTATAAGCAGCCGGAGAAAATAATCCACCGCTGCATCTGTGGTGGCGATGCCGGCCCGGGCCAGATGCATTTCCGGCGAAAACCCGGTGCTGGCGTGCGGCGCCTCATCACGTTGCTGGGTTTGCGGGCTTTGTGGGTGGCCTGTCAGAAGCTGAGCCGGCATGTCATAGCGGGCAAAGAGCGTGCTGGTGTTGATCCAGGCGCGGCCATGGGGCCACCCGCCGACATTCGGCGCTTCAAAAAGTTCCTGCCCCATAATCTTCAAGCTCTGCAAAAGGCGATTGGAGTCCGGCGCGGCAACCTCGAGGCGACGCAGGCTCCCTGCCACAAGCTCAATGGGTGTTTTTATCTTGCGCCGCATGACCGCGGTAGAATAAAACCAGCGGCTGGCAAACAACTGCTCAAGCACCGGCCCTACTTTCCAATCGGCCGCCCGCAGCGTTGCCGCCAGCGCCGCGACAACCTGCGGCGGCGGATCGTCCGACACAAAAAACGCGGCGAGCTTAAAAGCCAGATGACTCGCCGCCGCGGGCTGCTCATAAATGATGCGCACAATGTCGTCGCCATCAAACCGTCCCGTCCGGCCCAAAAAGGTTTTTTGACCATCATCGTGCTGAAACGGTCTGAATATGAAGCGATCGCCAAGGAATGTCCAGCCGGTCCACGCCCGCGCGGACTGCCGCACGTCTTCCTCGGAATAGTTGCCGATGCCCAGAGTAAAAAGCTCCATCAGCTCGCGGGCGTAGTTTTCATTGGGATGCCCGCGGCGATTCTGGTTGTTGTTGAGATAGCGCAGCATGGCGGGGTCTTTGCTGATGCTAAGCGTAAGCACTTTGGCACTTCCCGTGGCAAACCGCCGGAACAGTTGGTTCTGCATGTACATATGATAAGCGTTATGAACCGATGAAAACGCACTGACAAACAGCCCATGCCAGAACAGCGTCATTTTTTCTTCGAGCGGGCGTTTCGACTGCACCATGCGGTTGAGCCACCAGCACCGCATCTCGCGCATCTTCACAAAACCCGCCTGCGTCACAAGCTGAAAATACGCCCGCCGCTGTTGGCGCGTCATGCCTCGCAAAAACCGCCGCGTCTCACGAAAGCTCGAAAACGCCGGGTGCGACAGCGTACCGAAGTCAAGCCCCGGCAGATCATCCGGCACCGCCTGATAACGCACGATGCGCTCAACTGCGCCCTGCGGCCCCATGCGAACCAGTTCGTCAATTTCGGCGGATGTGCCCCCAAAGCCTGCCCGGTTCAGCAGATGGCTGGCCGTACGCCAGTTCCATGTAAACGACGGGTCCGACCAGGCCGGGGCAAGCAGCTCGCTCATCGGCGATACAGCCAGGTTGGCCATGACCTGTACTCCCGCGTTAGACCTGTAAAACCGTCAATACACCCATATATCGGCATGTATTCGCCGGCGGACGCCAGGCGGCCGCAGCCAGTGGGCAAAGCCACACCGCCGCCAGCCGACATCCCTTGCAATACCAACGTCTGCGGACAGTGAAGGTTGCAGAACCCCCACGCCGCCTGCGACCATTACCCGCACGGTCGCCCGGCGGGGAGCAGTGCAACTTTGCCCCACCCGCAGCGTTTAGCCGACTGTATGAATATCCGCCGGCTGACGACACGCGCCTTGCATCACCGCATTTTTGCGGCGCTTTTGATCATTTCAGGAATGGCGGCGGCGGCAGCCCCGTGCCGAGCGGATTTTCCGGCTGGGCCAAGTCCTGCCGCAAGCCCAAGTCCCCGCGCCGCACTGCCACCCCCAATATGGAAGCTTGGTTCGCCCGCCCCAGAACTGCATGTTGCCACGCTCGCGGCCAAACACGTCAAACTATCGGACTATCGCGGCAAACTGGTCGTGCTTGAGTTTGGCAGCATAACCGAACCAGCATTTCGCCTTAGCGCAGCGGGCATCAATTGGCTGGCCCGTAAATGGGCCGGAAAAGCACAGTTTATCGTCGTGTATCAGCAGGAATCGCACCCGGCCGGCACACCCCGCGCCTTGCAGCTCAACGCCGCCGCCGGCTTCGCCGTGCCCCAGCCGCAGAATATCCACCAGCGCAGGGCCGACGCTCTCCTGGCGGTACGTAAACTGTCGCTGAAGTTTCCGCTGGTTACGATTGACAATTGGCGTAACCAAACATCCCTGGCTTATGGGTCACTTGCTAATATGACGTTTCTGATAGATGCCAACGGGCGACTCGCCGCGGCATGGCCCTGGATGACGCCCTGGCAAATCAACAGCGCCATCACCGCAACGCTTGCCGGCAAACCCGTACCTGCGGCCGCGGCAGGCCCGGAGTTCGGCGACCCCGCGGCCCCACCTCTGACGTTTGACTACATGGGCCTGCCGCCCGGAGCGCCGGCCACATTCGCCGCCGCTCTTGACCATGCCCATGTAACCCGCTCGCAACTTGCGGACATACTGCCTGCTGTTATGCGTTTTTCAACGGCTTTGCTTAAAGCCCGGCAACAGCTTCTTCGCCTGCGCCAAACGCGGGCACAACCTGATGCCGCCGCCCGAAGCGCCGTGCGCACCGGCCTCAAACAACTGCGCAAGGCCGCCCTTGAATTAACCACCGCTCTGCAGCGCCGGCTTACAAACCAGCAGTATGAACTGATATTATCAGCCATCAATCGCGGCCGATTGCGCCGCATCTTTACGTCGGACGACAGCGGCCGTTAATGCTGTTCGAATACCAACAGTTTGCCTGGAGGCGGAACCACGCGGCATGAACCGCGTGGCTCGTTGTTGGGAATTTCAAGTTCTTGGTATGAACCGCGTTGGCCCGCTTGTTCTTGGACAGGCTCCTACCGCAACTGGAACTGCGCATGAACCACCGCCATAATCGTTTTGCGGTACGAAGTGGTGTCGTCGTTGCCCTCACTTGATACGCTGGTGGAATACACGGGGTTTATCTGCAGCACACCCATGTGGGCATAGATGATTTTGCCAAGTCTGGCATGGCTGTTGGCAGCGATTTGCGCCGCCCGCGCGCGGGCATCCTGCGTGGCGGCGGCCAGCATCGAAATCTTGAGGTCCGCCAGCTTGGTGTAAATATACTGCGGCGGCGCTGCTGAAACCTGTATCCCCTGCTGAATTAAATCAGTTACCTTGCGGCCAATACGGGCCACATGCCGCACATCGTGGCTCGTGACGGTAACATCCTGCGAAAGGCTATACCAAAGTTCCTTATATAGAAAACGCATTTCACCCGCATAGGCATTGCGAATTGTTCAAAAATCAGCTTCCCCGTACTGGGCACACCTCCAGAAGGTCCAACGCCCGCCGCTG
>JAJXZA010000340.1 GCA_021780285.1 Planctomycetota bacterium | reverse complement strand
CCTCCGCTACCGTCCCGATTGCTACCGGCTGGAACGTCAATTTGCCGGGCGGGTATGTCTCCCGCTGAAAACCAGCGCCTTTTCACGGCGCACTCGCGACTTCGCGGCTTCGTGGTGAAAAGTCGTCATAGCTATATGCCTGTCGTCGCTTTTATGCGATGACTGCTCGTTGGATAATTCTTGTTAAAATAACAAGATATTACAGGTGTGCAATGTAAAGGTCTCAGCAGGGTCATGCGTGGCCGGCGCATTGGGCAGTTTGCCTTGGGCAAAAAATGGCTGCAGTGCATCAATGAGCATGAAGTTAACCCGTCGCGTATGCCAAACAGGCAAGTCGCGCGTGCCAATGTATTGGCTGTAGGTGCCGCTAATCCAGGAATGTTTTCCACCCGTTGCCGAAAGGCAGAGGCTGCCAATGGTGGTTTTGCTTTCCGGCGTTGCGTCGGCGCGCATCGTGAGCGCCGTAGTCGAGCCATGCTGGGTGGTGGCATTTGAGAGCATGCGCTTTTGACAGCCGCGGGCCAGCGGGTTATCAAGCAGCGACAGAAGCGAAACGGTTATCGTCTCGTTGCTTGTATTTTCAATGGTAAAGTTAAGATAAAAGCCGGGGCTGCCCGACTCGCGTGCATTGCCGGGAATAAACGGCGAAAATACATCGGCCTTGATGTTTACCGGCAAAGTTGAATCGCCGTAGCGCAGGGTGGTCATGGGGAACCAAGCGTCAAATGTGATAGATTCCACATCCTGCACATAGCCAAACGAGTAGAGATTATTTTGCTTAGCCCGCAGCGCCAGCCGTCGCAGTTTGGGTTCTTGGCCGGACTGCTGCGTCCGCACCAAAAACTGCAGGCTCGCCGGCCCCATTCCGGGGCTTACGCCGGCGAGGCTTGCCGGCAACCCGCCGGCCCAGGGGCCGTTGTTAAAGATGAGCCACTCATAAAAGCAGCCATCGGGCCGCAATTCTATAAAACCGGTGCCGATGCCGCCCAAGGCCACGCCCGAGTTCATGGCAATGGTTGAATCAATCTGACAGGCCGCTTCATCTGGCGATTGCACAACGGCCGAAATCGCCCCGTTGTGCTGCTGCATTACCATGCGCTGCGGCGCACCCATAACCGGTGAAACCGCTTTTGAGCCTATCATGGCTGCGCCAGCCGCCGAAACGGTTCTTACAAAACTTCTACGCGAAACCTTCGCCATAAATCTCCTGTTCCGCCGATTGGCATAGAGCCTTTTATCGTAATGCGCTAACGCCCATTTGGGAATAACCGGAACGTCAGGCTAAAAGAATCGCCGCAATACTGCAAATTGCGAAGATGATGCCCACCAAACCGTTGACGGTCATAAACGCCAGATTGATGCGTGAAATGTCATGGGATTTTACAAGCCGCTGCTCAATTACAAGCAGCAGCGCCACCATCGCCAGCCCCAGCCAATACACACTTGAAAGGGCAATGGTTGTGCCCCACGCAGGCAGCCCCAGGCCAAAACAAATCAGCAGGACAACGGTCAGCACATGGCAACTGCGAGAAATCCAGAGCGAGGGCACAATGCCGAGCCTTGCCGGAAGGGAAAAGAGCCGGTCGCGGCGATCAACGGATTCATCCTGCAGCGCGTAGAGTATGTCGAAGCCGGCAGTCCATAACAGCACGGCCAGGCCCAGCACCACAACCTGACTGGCGAGCACCGGGCCGCGCGGCGGCACAATGGCCACCCATGCACTGACAGGCGCGAGCATGAGCGAACTGCCCAAAAAAAAGTGACATAACCAGGTAAAGCGTTTGGTAAAGCTGTAAAGAGCCAGCCAGCCCAGCACCGGAATGGCCAGCCACAAGGGCCACGGATTTTTGAGAATAAAGTCGAACAACCACGCCACCGCCACAAAGCCCGCCGCCGAAATAGCCAGCGCCGTCAGCATGAACATTGGGGAAATTTCGCCGGTAACGCTGGGCCGACGGGCGGTACGCGGATTGCCTGCGTCAATGCGGCGATCCACAAGCCGGTTAAAAGTCATAGCGAACGTGCGGGCGAGCACCATGGCCGCGACGATAAGCGCCAGTCGCAGCCAGCCGGGCCAGATGAGGCCAATGGCCTTGGACGCCAGAAAGCAGGCCAGAAGAGCGAACGGCATGGCAAAGATGGAGTGTGAGAACTTGATGAGTTCTAAAAACTTGCCGATGCGGTTAAGAGGACTCACGGCGGATTTGGCAACGGCGGCATTGGTCATCAGCGAGCCTCCCGCATACAGACTCCACGAGGCGATGCGAACACCGATTCTAGTTCATCGCTGAGGCGCAGCGGGATTTTTGCCACAGAGGTCGCCGAGAGCACAGAGAGCACAGAGAGATTTTTGACATGAAGGCTCAATGCCGATAATTCGTGGCAGTACTCGGATAGCGGCACTGGCGGCTCACAGATTTTATGTATTGCCAATTTAGACTCTGATGTTTTTTCGCCTTCGTGCCTTTGTGTCATTGTGCTTGACAAACCTCTGTTCTCACTTAAGAATGTCTTTGCTACATAGAGTTTGCACGCACGACCCAGGAGCACCCTTTTGATAGATGAAATTGCAATGGTATTCATGCTATGGCTTTGCAGCTCCAGCCCCCTGCCAGCGGGTATGCCAACTGTGCTCGACCCCCAGCAAATCCAGCACCCGTCCGGCCACCATGGTTACCAAGTCGTCAATGCTTTGCGGGTGCAAATAAAACCCCGGACTGGCCGGACACACAATGGCCCCAGCCTCGCACGCGGCAAGCATATTTTTAAGTTCGATGAGGCTGATGGGCATTTCACGGTGCAGAAGCACAAGCGGCCGACGCTCTTTAAGCGTTACCATTGCGGCGCGGGTTATGAGGTTATCGGCAATGCCATGGGCAATCTGGCCGAGCTTGTTGCTCGAACAGGGAGCCACCACCATGCCCTGGGTTTTAAACGATCCGGAGGCGATACATGCGCCTATGTCATTGTTGGCGAGCAGCGTGATGCGATCGTGCGGTTCTTCTCCGGCAATGGCGGCAATGTCGGGATGCTCTATGCCAAGCTCATCATGCAGCAGCCGCCGGCCGGCCGGTGAGATGATCAGGTAGGTATGCACCTGCGGACCGGCCTGCAGGAGTCCCTGCAGGATTTTACGCGCATATATTGCGCCCGACGCGCCGGAAATCGCCACGATAAACTGTCTGGTTGCCATAACTTTCTTCCGTTGAGTCGCCATTCGATGCCAACGCTTAATCGGCGTTCTGCTCTTCAAGTTCCTCTTCGCGCAGCAACGTTCGATTTACCACGCCGTGCTCGCGAAACCATTCGCTGATGCGCGGGTCGTTTAAAAAATCGGAACCATAGCGCTGCCGCAGTTCGGCAGAATAATCGTGCCCGCGGCAGTCGCGCAGATGATCAAGCAGGCTCATGGCGGCGAAGAACCAACTCGGCCTCACTTCGCGGGGCAATTGGCTGCAGTACACCGCGACATTTTCTGAGCCGACAATTTCCCTGCAATGCAGGCACCGCCAGTCGCAGCGGACAACCCGCCGCATGATTTTATCGTCTACCGGATCGCGAAAGGTTTTAGTCATGAGGCAATACCCCGCGATAGCAGTAGCAAATGCCGAAGGTGAGGGCGGCGGCCGAGATGTCTTTGAACCCGGCCTGCTCCATACGAGCCTGCATCTGGTTCGTCGAGATAAAGGTATCCACGCTGCGCGGCAGGTACCGGTAGGCGCCGGTTTTGTCGCCGCTTATGAGCGTGGCGCTAAAGGGTATGACCTTCCAGAAGTAAAAGTTATACATGGCCCGCAGCACGGCATTGCGCGGCAAAGAAAACTCAAGAATAATTAGCCGCCCACCCGGCCGCAGCACACGATAGAACTCATCTATGGCGCGGCCCCAATCGGCGACGTTGCGAATGCCGAAGGCAATGGAAACGACATCCACACTTTTATCGCGCAGCGGCAGGCGAAGGGCATCGCCTTCATAAAAGCCAACCGGACGATCGCTGCTGCAGCGCTGCGTCTTGTGGGTAGCGCCCTGCAGCATGGGGTGGCAGAAGTCCAGGCCGATGACGCGCGCGGGCTGGGCTTTGGCAAATGCCAGCGACAAGTCGCCGGTGCCGCAGGCCACATCAGCGACAATATCGGTGGGCTTTACGGCGGCGGTTTTGACGGCGACACTCCGCCAATGCTGGTCTATCCATAAAGAATGGAGATGATTGTTGAGATCGTATGAGCGGGCAATGGCCGAAAACATGCGATTGACGCGCTGGGCTTTATCGGCAACGGCATGCGGATTGGCCAAATTGCCCGGTTCCCATTGAGGCGTATTGGACGCGGGCGGAGGCAATGTATCGGCGGATGGCGGCATGCAGCCCTCAAAGTTCAAAATCCGATGAAAGTATACCCCAACAGCCACCTGCGTAAAAATGCCACGGCCGCGGCCAATAGCCGCATAGAAGGCAAGGGAGCCTTGGCAACACGGCACCTCCCAGCATGGCAATTATTTTGGAGCAGGAGTTGGTTTGATGTTGCCCGGCGGCGCAGGCGGCGGCACGGGCACGCGGTTCCATACCCGCACCCGCCACGGCTGAAATAAATAGAACCTCCAAGCATAGTACCAGTTGAAGCGGTGCTCGCCGACCAAACGCCATTTCGGGCCAAGCAGTGCGCTTATGTTAGCGGTGGTGAAAAAGCCGGTGGGCACATCCGGATGAACATCGGCAACGACTATGCTTTGCATGACGGGCTTACTGGCCGCCGTTTGAATAAACGCTTTCCATGTGTTGACCTGCCGATTCCATACTATATAAAGCCAGGGAACTTTACGGTGCCAATGGGGATCGGGCGCCCTGCCCAGCCAGGGCCGCACATTGTAGTCAATTTGCAGACCAGTCCAGGGGCTAAGACAAAAGCCAGTTGCGGCAATAATAGTCTGCCGCCCCGCCGGAACTGGTGGGGCGTACCGGCGGGCCGTGGCAAAAACGGCGTGCCAGGGCATCCACCGGTATGTGAGTTGATTGGTAAACGAGGAAGCGAGCATGACGAGGACGACGGCGAGAAGCAGAAATCCGCGTAAAGCTCGCCAGGGCAGGCGCACCAGAGCCAGACCGAGCCACAGCGTAAGCGCCGGGGCAACAAAGCAGGTATAGCGCGGCTCCCATATAACGCGGTGCGGAAAGATGGACAGCGGATTGCTGCGTGGAAGACCACTTAATAAAGAAATCAGGTAGGCGAGGCCTATCCAGAGTGCAAGATGCCACCACCGGCCCACGCGATCAACGCATTGCACCTCACAACGCTGATGGCGTCGGGGCCAGGGAATGAAACCGGCCAGCAGAATGATGCCGGCAGCAAAAATAGTGATGACCTCTGCATGAGCCACCCAAGCCAGGGAGCGCGTAGCCAGATGCTGCCGAAAATCGCCCGGTGCATTAAACCACCCGATAATGCGATTTGTGGGCGGCCAAATGGGATACAAAAAACCAAAAAGCTGCTCGCTGGGAATGCTCACGAAGTCGCGCACGGTGCAATGCATGTACCATGATGCCCAGCTTAAGCCGCCATGATGATGAGCAAAGGCTTTTACCCAATTGGTTTTGTGCGTGTACCACCAAATGGGAAGCACCGCCGCTGTTGCCATGCCCAACACAAACAGCGGCATATCCCACCAGCGGTAACGCCGACGACACAACAGCCACAGCAATTCACTGCCGATGACAAACCACGCTATGCTTTGCACACCCGTCATAAGTATGCCGGTAAGGAGCCATGCGACGGCGGCCGCGGCGCGCCGCCTTTTGGATAAGTCGCTGCGCTGCCAGAGCAGAAAGCACACCACATTGGCAAGCGTAAAGCAGATGACTGCAGGATACATTTTGAGATCGCGACTGTAATACACCAGAAATGGATTCACCGCCGCGAGCAGCAGTACCACAAGTGATACTTTGCGGTCGGTAAATTGCCGGGCGAGCAGATACATGAGTGGCAGGGTTAAACAGCCAAGCATCGCGCCGGGTAGCCGCAGCACCGCCGGGTCAAAAGCGGCGGCACCGTGCACTTTGAGCACATGTTCGAGGAGCCAAACCCAGCTCCACAAAAGCATATACCACCCCGGCGTGAAGCCTTGCCCCTGCAAGGTGTTGATTACCGCGTTAAAATCGCCGGATATTCGCATGATGGTCGCGACTTCATCACACCAGTAGGATTGATGCCCCAGCCGCCACACTCTTAAAAAAAAGCCCAACACAAGCACTGATATGAACAGTGCATAAAAAGCCCTGCCTCGACTAGGGCCAACGGAGGTAGCACCGGCTCGCGTCCCGCCGACAGGCGTAGCCCTCCGCACCGCTGCAGCCGAGGGCTGCACGCCATGAGAAGTAGATGCGGTGTCATCGAGCGGTTTCATTAAACTCTA
>JAJXZA010000178.1 GCA_021780285.1 Planctomycetota bacterium | reverse complement strand
TTGGCGGCTTTACAGGAGCATTGGGAGATACCAGAACCCAAAAATTAAGGGGTGTTTGTGGTGGAGACTTTCGGCCTTATTTGCAAAATAATGCGGTTTTCAGGGCCGAAGTGCGAAAGTTGGGTTACACACAGGCGACCGTGGTGCGATTTATGAAGGCGGTTTTGCCGGCCCTTAACAAGCTTCATTATGTACAGCGCTATGCATGGTTCCCGTCTGGCGGAACATCGCATTATACACCGCTCGGTTGTTCTGGCCTATTTGACAAACAAGGCAATTTGACACCTCTTGGTCGGGTTTACGCCTCGCATTAGCCCTTGAAAGATAGCGCCTTACTCTTCGACGATATTTATTTCGATTGCTGCAGGCTGCATGTTAACGCTTTTGGCAGGTACATCGCGGCACAATGGCGATTTTTCGGGTTATGTGCTACATTTCCCGCTTTGCAAGCCGTTGCGGCGACGTTGGCCGCGGGCTGCAAGTTTGTGAATTTGACATCTTGGGAGTTACACATGAACCTTGGCATTCAAAGCGTACACGCACGGGAAATTCTTGATTCACGCGGCAACCCCACCGTTGAGGTGGATGTGCTGTTAAACGACGGCACTCTGGGCCGGGCGGCCGTGCCCAGCGGCGCTTCCACCGGCGAAAACGAAGCGGTGGAACTGCGCGATGGCGACGCCAAACGCTACCTGGGCAAGGGCACCTGCAAGGCTGTCGCCAATGTCAACACCAAAATCGCCCCGGAGCTTATTGAACTCGACCCGCGCGATCAGGAACATATTGATCGCCTGATGATTGAACTCGATGGCTCGCCCAACAAGGGCAAGCTTGGAGCTAATGCCATTTTGGGCGTTTCGATGGCGGTTGCCAAGGCGGCTGCGGCTGCCAGCGGCCTGCCTCTATACCGCTACCTCGGCGGCACCTCCGCCAAGGTTCTGCCGGTGCCGATGATGAACATTCTTAACGGCGGCAAGCATGCCGACAACAACGTGGACTTTCAGGAGTTTATGATTCAGCCGTGGGGCGCCAAAAACTTCGCCCACGCACTGCGTATGGGCACTGAGGTTTATCATACGCTCAAAAAAGTGCTGCATAAAAAGGGTATGAGCACCGCCGTGGGTGACGAGGGCGGCTTTGCCCCCAACCTAAAGAGCAACGATGAAGCGCTCGAAGTTATCAGCGAAGCGATCAAACTTGCCGGCTACAAACCGGGTAAAGATATTTTTGTCGCGCTCGACCCGGCCGCCAGTGAATTGTGGGATCATGACAAAAAGAAATACAAACTCTTTAAGAGCAACCCCGACAAGCTGCTGACCTCGGAAGACATGATCGCCATTTGGGCCGGCTGGGTAGAAAAATACCCCATCCGTTCGCTTGAAGACGGCCTTGCCGAAGGCGACTGGGACGGCTGGAAAAAGCTTACCGACCGTTTGGGCAAACAAATTCAACTGGTCGGCGATGACTTGTTTGTCACCAACACGCAATACCTGCAGAAGGGCATTTCAACCGGCACGGCCAACAGCATACTGGTGAAAGTGAACCAGATCGGCACGCTGACCGAAACCTTCGAGGCGGTGCAGCTTGCCATGCGCAACGGTTACTCGGCGGTGCTGAGCCACCGCAGCGGCGAAACCGAGGATGCGACCATTGCCGACATTGCCGTAGCCACCAATTGCGGGCAGATTAAAACCGGCGCGCCGGCCCGGTCGGACCGCGTCGCCAAATACAACCAGTTGCTCCGCATAGAAGAAGAGCTTGGCGAACAGGCGGTATACGGCGCCCAGTTCTGGAACCGCGCCTGACGCGGTAGGGTCGTTCGTACCGTTGAGCGAACACGGCAGATGACCCGCACAGGGATCATCTGCCCCATGTGCGGTTACTTTTTCCCGGCATACACCGCCTTGGCATCCACCAGCGGCTGCGCCACCACTTTGAGCGATTCCGCACCGCTCATGGCCTGCACGCTGCGGTAAAAGCACGAACGTCGGCCGGTATGGCAGGCCACGCCTTTTTGCTGAACTTTAAGCAGTACGCAGTCCTGGTCGCAGTCAATTAAGATGTCTTGAACTTCCTGCACGTGCCCCGATTCTTCGCCTTTTACCCAGAACTTGCTGCGCGAGCGGCTCCAGTAAGTTGCCTTTCGCGTTTTCAGCGTGCGCTCAAGCGCCTCGCGGTTCATAAATGCCACCATCAGCACTTCGCCGCTGTCGGCATCTACCGCGACGGCGGTGATGAGGCCATTAGAGTCAAATTTAAGGTCCAGCGCTGTGCCGCTTTCGCGTGTATCGGTTGCCATGTGTACGCCTTCGCGTAAGAGTCATGTGGTGGTTTGGCGGCCCAGCGCCGCACGGCAGCCATCAAGGCCGCTTTGAAAACCAACCTGAATTGTACCGATTTGCCGCCGCCGCTGCAGCCTTACATGGCCGGCGATGCCTTGGCTGCGATTGCGGTGGCTTGTCATACATGGCCGGCGAGCGATATAACCTGTCTGCAGGCTTCCGCGCGGTCGGAGGCGTTAAGGCGGTGCACCGCCGGGTTTGTTATGAAGCAGGACGAGACTACTATGGCAGGCAGCTATCAATTTGATTTGGCGGTTATTGGAGCGGGACCGGGCGGCTACATTGCGGCCATTCGCGCCGCACAGCTCGGTATGCGTGTCGCCTGTATTGAAAAAGAACCCAAACTCGGCGGCACCTGCCTGCGGGTTGGCTGCATTCCGAGCAAAACCCTGCTGGAGGCCAGCGAAAAGTTTACGACCGCACGCCATCATTTCGCCAGCATCGGCATCAAATGTCCGCAGGTGGAACTTGACCTGCCTACCATGATGAGCCGCAAGGATAAGGTGGTTGATACTCTCTCAAGCGGTATTGCGGGCCTGTTCAAAAAGAACAAAATTGAACGCATCAGCGGCACCGCTTCTTTTAAGTCGCCGCACGAGCTGACCATTGCTTCTAGCGGCCAGAGCCGCACCATTACCTGTGGTAAAGCCCTTATCGCCACCGGCAGCGTGCCAATTGAAATTCCATCGCTCAAGTTCAATGGCAAAACAATAATCAGTTCTGATCAGGCGATAGCCCTGGCGAAAGTGCCGGAACGCCTGGTGGTGGTGGGGGCGGGCGCTATTGGTTTGGAACTTGGCTCGGTCTGGGCCCGTTTGGGTTCCAAGGTAACCGTGCTGGAATTGCTGCCGAACGTGCTGCCCGGCATGGATGAAGAGATGTCGCGTCAAATGGAGCGGGCGCTTAAAGCCCAGGGGCTGGAGATTCATTTGGGCGTGCAGGCCGGCGGCGTAACCGAAAAGGCCGGCAAAGTTGAAATTTCCTTTGCCCCCAAGGCCGACCCCAAAGCTCAAACGATCCTGCCCTGCGATGTGGTGCTTGTGGCCGTCGGCCGCAGACCGTACACCACGGGCCTTGGGCTTGAAAAAATCGGCGTGACGCCCGACCCGCGCGGCTTTATTGCCGTCAATGCCCACTGGCAAACCAGCGTGCCCGATGTGTACGCCATTGGCGATGTTACGCCCGGGCCTATGCTGGCCCATAAAGCCGAGGATGAAGGTGTCGCCGTCGCCGAACACATTGCCGGCAAGGCGGGGCACGTCAACTACAACACCATTCCGGCGGTGGTGTATACCCACCCCGAACTTGCCGCGGTGGGTAAAACGGAAGAGCAGCTCAAGACTCAGGGTGTTAATTACAAGGCCGGCAAGTTCAGGTTTGCGGCCAACTCGCGTGCAATGTGCATGGATGACACCACCGGCCTGGTAAAGGTGCTTGCCGACGCCAAAACCGATCGCGTATTGGGTGTGCATATATTTGGCCCGCAGGCGTCGAGCCTTATTGCCGAGGCGGTGATCGCCATGGAACTCGGCGCCAGCAGCGAAGACATCGCCCGCACGTGCCATGCGCACCCGACGTTGCCGGAAGCCCTCCGCGAGGCCGCCTTGGCGGTGGATGGGCGCATGCTGAACTCGTAGCATTGCGATCGCTACACCTCAGACGTTCAAAACCCGCTCAATTCTCGTATTCCGCGGAAAATCCAAAAGCACGTCAGGCCGGCTTTAACCGCTGATCGTGCGGATAACCGCCGACAAGGAGCCTGATATTCACCGCGGAGGCGCAAAGGACGCGGAGTTAGGTTTTCAGGTTAAGATCGGTCTGGCCAAATTACCATGACCCAAGCACGCAAAATATCTCGGCGCTCCCGGCGGCTCGGCGGTGATTTTATCGGTAGACGGGGCTTGTTCAACGCACGAGGGCCGAGCGGGCCTTGGATTCATACGGAATGGCCATGCCGGCGCTGCCAAACTTCCTGGGCTTCGGGCGGGCGAATATAAATGGGCGTTAGCTCATGCACCGCAGCATAGCAGCCGCGCTGGGCCAGCGGCCAGCCCAGAGCATGTACCGCCGCGGCCGTTGGCGGCCATAAAGAGCGATCCAGTTCAACAACATCCTTGCCCAGCCGCGGGCTGATGGCAGCGCGGTGATAATCTATTCCTTCGCCCAGCAAGCCCAGGGGCCGGGGGCTTTGGGCGACATATGCCGCCGGGTCGGCGAGTTCAGGCCCGCTGGTGCGAATGAGATTGCCGACGGCAACTCTGCCAGGAGCGAGATCGCCGGGGCACAGTGTCACCGGCGCATAGCGTGCGGCGTATACCATGCCGCGCTTGGCGTCGAGCAGCACCATCACATGCAGGCCTTGCGCATGGGCATTGTAGGCCAGTACATCTACCGTGGGCACCGCTACAATGCGGCAGCCGGTGGCCAAGTGCAGGGCCTTGGCTACGCTGACAGCTATGCGTAAGCCGGTAAAAGACCCCGGCCCAATAGATATAAAAACCGCTTGTATATCGCGGCCGCTCCAGCCTTGCTGATGGCACAAGTCGCTCATGGCCGGCATAAGTTCCGCGGCGTGGCCCATAGGCTCGCGAAAGACCCGCTGGGCCAGCAGCGTTGGGCCGCAGGCGACCGCGACGGAGCCGATGCGTCCGCTGGTTTCAATGGCGACAATTCGCGTTGTGGGTGGGGGGGCATCGATTACGGCGGGAGCGTTGGGTGAGGTAGCCTGCGGCGTCATCATGCCGCAAGTGTAGAACAAACCCGGCAAGTTGAAAATGCACCAGCCTGCGTTCGTATGGCACCGAAGGCGATTTATCGGCCGCGAGATCTCTGCGATTGATTGGCTTTGGTCGCAAATGGGCGGGAGAACCGGCGGCTATCTCTGGACTGTTTGGGCGTTTGGTCTGAGTCGCTTGATGACGGTCGCCGATTTTCCAGTGTGGCCGCCTCCATGCGCACAAATAATCATCAGTACGTCGGGGCCTTGCCGCAGCCATCGAATGCCGCATTCAGCGACTGAAAAGCCGATCTTGACGTCTGCTGCCGTGCTGCGTACCGTGATGGCCTGTGCCACGGGTGACGGTGCGACGAATGCAGCGAGTGCAGCATGGCGAACTGCGCAAATGGCGGCTTGCATCATAGTTCATCTGCGATCACAAGCGCCACGGTTGTTTGCTTGCAACGGGTATGTGCCATGCACGAAGGCGCAATAGTCAGGATGCTTCATATGCGACTCGTTCGATTTCTTTTGGGCAGGACTTCCCCTGTTAAACTGTGGCTCCTCGGCATCACATCAATTTGCGGCGTATGGGGTTCATCGAGTCTGTTGGCGGCAGCGCCGCTGCAACTGACGGCCAAGCCTGGATATCCGGTTAAATTAGTCCAGGTCAGCAGCGGAGATTACTTTGCGGATTTTGGTCTGGATTGGTTTGGCAAACTGCAATTGCGCATAACAAGTCCTGCGGCGGGCCGAAGCGTTACCGTTCTGATGGGTGAAAAGCAATCTCCCAATGATCATGTAGACTCGCATCCGGGTGGGTGCATCGCATTTTATCAGACGAAGATAGCGCTTCGTCACGGATCGCACCTTTATGATGTTGTGTTCCCCCGCTCCGACGCCAGACGCATGCCTGCTTCGATTGGGGCGGTTATGCCGTTTCGGTATGTGCAAATCATCGGTAGTCCCTCCAAGCTGACTAGCCGCGATGTTGTGCAGGTTCGTGTGCATTATCCATTCAGCCGCCATGCCGCCGACTTTACATCCTCCAGCCATACGCTTAATGCGGTTTGGCATTTGTGCCATCACAGCATTGAGGCAACGAGCTTTTGCGGCATTTTTGCTGATGGCAACCGGGAGCGGCGGCCCTATGAAGCGGACGATCTGATTGCCGAACTCGACTGGTTTACCAATACGACCGACACCACGCTGCCGGCCCTGACGGATCGTTATCTGATTTATCATCCCACCTGGCCGACGGAGTGGATCATGCAATCGGTGCTCCTGGGCTGGTACGATTATTTGTACACAGGTGATAAAACGGTTATCCGCGATAACTATGCGGCGTTAAAGGCCAAAACGTTGGTAGCGCTGGAAAGGCCCGATGGCCTGATCAGCACGGTTAGCCCGCCCGTACCCGAAACGGTGTTGCATTCCATCTATCGGCATAAGCCCATTC
>JAJXZA010000240.1 GCA_021780285.1 Planctomycetota bacterium | reverse complement strand
GCCTGTGCCGTTGCGTTATCATATAGGTAAATCCGTCGGCGGAAGCACAGGACCAGGCTCAATTGGAGTTTGGCGCTGCCCGGCGGTACGCAATGCGGAATGACTCGCTATGGCCCAAGCCGACATTACCATCGTCACGGAGCAGCAGCTTCCGACGATTATTGAATTGTACAACCAGATATTTCGCCCGCAGGAAAACGAGGCTTATTTTCGGCGGCGTTTTCAAGGTCGGTATAACGTGCTGGTCATGCTTGCCGCACTCGACAACCGCGCCATTGGTTTCTGCATCGGCTTTGAACTTAAGCCCCATGTGTTCTACACCTGGTTGATCGGCGTACATGCCGATTTTCGCCGAAAAAGCATCGGCCGCCAGCTTATGGAATCGCAGCATGAATGGGCCGCCGGCCATGGCTACGAGTTCTCGCGCTTTGAAACGCTCAATCGGCATCGGGCCATGGTTCATATGGCCGTGGTGCTCGAATACGATATTGTAGGCACCCGCTGGGACTCCACGCGCAGCGACCTGCTCATTCAGTTTGAAAAACCACTGACCGAAGCCGTGCAATAATGGCCGGTACCCGGTTTTTGCCACCAGATCCTTGCCGCGCGGGCGTTTGCGGCCAATCAATTCTGATTTGCAGGCGCGAGAGAACATTATCGCCGGCAAAGCCGCGCACTGACGGCTCTGGCGACAAACCGCCGCTTACCCACATTGTTCGCTTCGCCAACGCAAGCCGTGCGCTTGTTACGAGCCTGCCGGCGTTAGCTGCAAACAGAATATTGGCAAGCAGTGCGGTAATCCTGGTGCTGGCGATGGCTTTAAGAGCCGGCACGGCCGCGGTGGCCGCAAACCCGGCGTCCGCGGCATCAATGCAGCAACTCGAATCGCGTTATCAACAGGTGCTTTCGGCAGTTCGCTTGCCAGCGGCCGATGGAGCCTTAATTGTTTCGCAGAATCTATCGGCTCCACTTACGACTGCAGGTCTTGAACCAGGGGATGTGATTCTCTCGATTGATGGCATCAGAATTGCCTCGCCAGCAGACATCGCCCGCATTGTTGATCAGGTGTCGGCAAAGCATAAGTTGTCGCTCCGCGTGGCGGGTAATTTAAAAATATTTGTCGCTCGCGTACCCGCAGGCGCTCTGCATATAGACACCATGGGCGTGGTTGCCGGCGTGCCCGGCCCTCGCAACCCACCCAGTACGCCCCGCCGCAACCTGCCGATGAATTGGCGAACGACGCCCGCCGGCCCGAGTGTAACGGGCACCGGCTTTGGCGGCTGGTATAGGGTTTTTGATCATGGCTATCTGATTGGCACGCTGCACCTTGCCGCTGCCCGCACCGGAGACGACTGGCAACTGCGTTGGCGTTTGCGGATTTACCAAAGCGTGCTGCCGGCCGACATTGCGCCCATACGCTGGCGAAGCGGACGCTATCGCGTGCACTTTTGGAGCGGCGACAACCAGCATTTGCCGCCATTTTCACTGCGGAGCATTACCGCCCAACCGCTTGAAGGCGGTAAATCGGTGTGGACACTCCACGATCGCGCCGGGCAGCTTACCTTCAAAATGGCAAGGGCATTGCATTACAGGCCCGTCCCGCCTGTAACCATCAGCACCAGTCCAATGGTCATTGCCGAGGTCGCGCTACCGCTGGTTGCCGATGCCATGCCGCATAAAGCCAACTTGGTATTGAGAACGCCGGTTCTGACATTGCCGCGGCTGCATACACGGCTCGGCTGTGTACTGGCCACACGTGGCCGCTGCGGCGTTACCATCGGCGGTGCTGTCGAAAATGCCTGGCGGGTGGATTTGCTGTATTTGCACCAGCGGCAGATGACGTTTTGGTTTGATGATCATCGGCAATTGATCGAGGCCAACCTCGGCGGCAGTCGCACCATTGTTCGAACCGTTAATCGGCAGGCCGCCGAGCATGGGCTGCCGACATCGCATAAGTAGCAGAGAGCATGGCGTTTTGTGTGTTGCCAAACTCGGATGGCAGACAATTTTCTGTCCCGCCATGCGGTAATGCTGAGGCCGATTGCAGAGCACAAGTACCTGGCTCGCGATGGCTCAACTTTATCATTTTAAGATAAATATCAGGGACTTTTGAGACATTTATACGATTTTCATCCAAAATAATGCGGTTGTGTGGCTGTAGTACTCACACCGAGAGGGATCGTGGCGGCCTACAAAAGTCTCATAATACATCTTTTTTACGCTTATTTTGTTCATTATTACGTTATTAAGCATCTTCTTAGTCATTATTTATTCAAGAATAGACCTTTCGTGTGTGCCAACTCTTTGGCTATCGCGGCAGCACCCGGTAAACTAAATGATGGCGTTGCAAGGTTAGGAGCCTGTCCGAGTAATGGCAAACAGGCTTATTTGGGGTATTTGACGCCGTAACACCGGCCCCAATGCGCGGCAGAACGAGACTGGCCTGTTAAGCAGGCTTGGAAGACCTATGTTATTTATGCGGAAAAGCCTCCGGCGACAGGCCGTGGCCGATGATTACCAAGCCACCACCCAAAAGAAGTGGCCGCCGGTGTCGCGTTGGCAAGGCGGGGTGTTATGGGGCGGCATTATCTTTTTGTTGGCGGCTTTGCTGATTGAGTTAATCCCGATTGGCCCGGCGGCATGGTTGCCCCACGGTCCGCTGGCGCACAACATTTTCTCACCGGTTAACTTCACCATTGCCAACCCGTCGCAGCTTGCGGCGCTTCAGGCCGAGGCGCGGCTGCATACCCCGCCCATCCTTCGGTGGAACACTGCGGGCGACCTGCCTGATAAAATTGCCAGCCAACTCGGCAGCCTCCCGGCTGACGTGGCCGCTCTACCCAAAGGGGCATTGCTGCCTCCGCCGCTTGCCAAACGGTTTGGAACGCTCTCGCCGCTGGCGCTGCACTGGCTGCGGCTGGTGGTGCGGGACAATCAGCTTGCAACCTGGCAGAGCCGCATCAACTTGCTGCTGGTAAACCTCCAGAGCCACCCCATCGTCAGCGCCGCCGATTATCGGCTGATCACCAATCAGGCGAGCCAAAGCGTGCTGCTGAAGATGTCGGCGGCACATGGCGCAGCGACACAAACGGCAGCTTCGGTAAGCACCGTCAATGTGCTCGAACCCAACGGCGCGCCGTTTCGGCCGCTGGTGGAGCGATGCTTCCCTGCGCCGCTATGGGATGCCATTACCCATTATTTGGTTGAACTCCAGGCCCCCACCTACGTGTTTGATACCGCGGCCACCAGCGCGCTGGCCGCACGCAATGCCGCAGCCGTAAAGACGCCGCAAACGCTTGTGCGGCAGGGGCAGATTTTAGCCCACGCCGGCGAAACACTCGATCGCCGCGCCGCGGCACTGGTGGCGGCATCGCGTGCCGCGTACCTTAAGCAAATTGGCGACCAGCACCCCTGGGCGATCGCGGCGCAGCGTTTCGGCCGGGCCTTATTGCTGACGCTTCTGGCGCTGGTGGGCCTGCTTTATGTTTTAGCGCAAACTGTCGAGCGTCGAAATTGGCGGCGCGAAACTCTCGCCGGAGCCATGCTGCTGGGGACGCTGCTGATCGGCAAAGCCTCGCTTTTGCTTGGATTCGGTTCGCTGGTGTACTTTTTCGGCGTTGCGCCGCTGCTGCTGGCCGCGGTGGTGCTGGTTATGGTTTATCGCCGCAGGTTTGCCTGGGGCCTGGCCATGATTGACGCACTGATGCTTACCCTTACGCTGCGGCAGGATATCGCTTTTCTGTTGGTTCAGGTGGTGGGCGCAAGCGTGATTATTTCGGCATTGGGCGAAATTCGCACGCGCGGCATGGTTATTCGAGCGGGGCTGCTTACCAGCGGCATGATGGCGCTTTGTGTCTGGGCCGCCGGCATGGCACTGGTGCCGGTTTCGCACGCGGTTGAGTTTGATTGGGTTACCATGGCCCGGCATGTGGCCGAGGCGGCCACGGGTTACAACGCCATGTTGGTTACTCTGGCCGGCCTGACGGCGGTTTTTGTGGTGTTGGGCCTGCTGCCTCTGGTGGAACGAGCCTTTGGCTCGCCGACGGCGATGACCCTGCTGGAACTGGCCGACACCAATCATCCGCTGCTGCGGCGTTTGGCGGTGGAGGCCCCCGGCACGTTCAACCACTCGTTGATTTTGGGGACCATGGCCGAGGCCGCCGCCCGCGATGTCGGAGCTGACGCACTGCTGTGCCGCGTTGGCGCGTATTACCACGACATCGGCAAACTCGTGAAGCCCGGTTACTTCATTGAAAATATTTCGGGCGGCGTCAACCGGCACGAAAGCCTCTCGCCGGCGATGAGCCTGCTGATCATCGTCAGCCATGTAAAAGACGGCATTGAACTGGCACGCGAGTTTCATCTGCCCCAGCCGGTGCGGGCGTTTATCGCCGAACATCATGGCACCAACGTGGTTGAGCCGTTTTATCATGCGGCACGCGACCGGCAGGCTAAAGAGGCGCTTACAGGCGCGGCCAGCGGCCAAACCAGCCCGGTTCGGGATACTGAGTTTCGCTACCCCGGCCCCAAGCCGCAGTCGCGCGAGACCGCCATTCTGATGCTGTGCGACGCATTGGAAGGGACCGTGCGCGCCATGGCCGAGCCTACACCCGGGCGCATCGAGTCGGCCGCACATGAGCTGGCATTGAAGCGCCTGCTGGACGGACAGTTTGACCAATGCGACCTCACCCTTGGCGATTTGCGAAAATTGGAATTGGCCATGACGCGTGCGCTGGTGGGCGTATACCATGGCCGAATAAAATATCCGAAGCCAACGGCTGTGTCGCGCCCGGCATAACATTGTTTTGCATGTGAGGATTTTCTGCCTGTTGTTCTTAAGATTATGCCGGCCTCGCCCCGACTTATGCGAGGCCTGTCGCCGACGGCGTTGCGCCGCAATCTACGCCGCCTGCTTGATATTGTACATGTCGGCGAAGGGTGCTGGACCATACACCTCGTGGGCGATCGCATCATGAAGCAGGTGCACGACCGCACCATGCGGGACCCGAGCACCACCGATGTTATTACGCTTGATTACCGAACGCGGGGCGTTAAGGGCACGCGACGCGCCGCGTTGGACCTGGAAAGTTTTGTGTGCGCCGCCGAAGCCAGGCGGCAGGCAAGACAGCGCGGCCATAGCGTGCAGCATGAGCTGCTGCTGTACCTTGTACACAGCCTGCTGCATGTTCAAGGTTATGATGACCGAACCGCACGCGAGGCGCAGCGCATGCATCGCCGGGAAGACCGCATTCTGGTAGCCTTGGGCATGGGGCCGGTTTACGACCGACCCGCTGCGGATGGTAAAGAGCGGCGTTTGCCGAACCATCCCGGCGGCAAGGGCAGAACATCGCGACGGCGATAAGAAGGGGATTTTTTCGTGCATTGGCCGATTTGGCTTATTTTGTTGGCGCTGGCGGGCAGCATGGCAACGTCCACGCTCTCGTATGCGCTGCGCACCATCTCGCGGCTGGCGCTCGAAAAAGCGCTCGACCGCCTTGGCCGCGGCAGCCAGATTGATCAAATTATGGATCGCAGCACAGATCTGGCCCTGGCGGCCTCGCTGCTGCGCATTGTCTTTAATCTTTCGGTGGTGGCTTTTACGCTGCTCGATCTGGGCATAACCGGGCCGACGCCATCGCTGGGCATGCTGCTGCTGGGCATAGTGCCGGCGGGAATCGCCCTGCTGGTTTTTTCAGTCGCTATACCGAGCGCCTGGGCACGCTACAACGGCGAAGGACTTATCGCGGCATTGTGGCCGGTGCTGCGGCTGGCGGCGGCGGCGCTCGCACCGCTGATTCTTTTTCTCAAGCTTTTTGACGAACTGGTTCGCCGGCTGACCGGGGCCGCGGCCGAGAGTTCCGCGCAGGACGCGATCGAAACGCAGGAAGAAATTCTGGCCGCGGTTTCAGAAGGCGCTTCGGAAGGCGCTGTGGACGAAGAACAGAAAAAGATGATTGAAGGCGTCATCAGCTTTCGCGATTTGCAGGTAAGCCAGATCATGACGCCGCGCACCGACATGATTACCGTCAGCGTTGGAGCGACGCTCGATGAGGTAAAAGACAAGATTCTGCGCGATGGGCTTTCGCGGCTGCCTGTGTACGAGGGAACGCGCGACAATATTTTAGGCATTCTTTACGCCAAAGACCTGCTGACGCTGGTGGGCACGCCGGATGCCGAGCTTAACCTGCGAACCCTGATGCGCCCGCCGCTGTTTGTGCCGCACTCCAAGCCGCTGCGCGATTTACTGCGGCAGTTTCGGCGCGAGCGCGTGCACATGGCGATTGTGCTCGATGAGTTCGGCGGCACGGCCGGTTTGATTACGAGCGAAGACATTCTGGAAGAAATTGTCGGCGACATTCAAGACGAATATGAAAAGACGGTGCCGCTGGACATTCGGCGACTGGATGCAACCACCGTGGAGGTTGACGCCCGCACCAACATTACCGACCTTAACCGCGAGCTGGACCTGAACCTGCCCGAACATCAGGATTACCAGACCATCGGCGGCTTTGTCATTACGCT
>JAJXZA010000401.1 GCA_021780285.1 Planctomycetota bacterium | reverse complement strand
CAATTTTTCTGGCGTGACGCGATATTTCATCGTCATAACCCATGTTTTTGTAGTGCAAATGCCGTTTGGTATGATTCGGCATGGCCCGACGCCCGATTTATTGGCAGACCCATGGACGATCACTCCATTTAGAACCAAGTGCGGCAATTTGCCCGCCGCGCAGGGGCGTGGTATCGTTATGCCGACATAAATTTCGATGGCAGCCGGGGTTATCATCAAGCAGCACGTCCGAGGAGAAATTCGATCCATTCAGTTCCTTAGGTTAATGGGTAATGTCATGACCAACAGATACTTGAACCGGCGGGTCGCCGCACTTTGTGCGATCATATTGTTTACTGGTTTTGCGACAACTGCTGCAATCGCCGCCCCCGCTGTTTCGGGCCAGCAGGTCATTGCCGCCATTAAGCGGGGGGTGCACTACCTGGTAACCCATCAAAACGCAGATGGCTCGTGGGAACATGGAGAGTTCAATTGGATGCAGGGAGCCCTCGGCACCAACCAAATGGGCGGCGAGAGTGCGCTGGTCACCGAAGCACTGATTGACGTCTCTGAGAGCCTGCACGATCCAGAAATCAGCATGTTTTCACCGGCGATGCAAAAGGCCCTTAAATATGTAGCGGGCCTGCGAACGCCATCCACGTATGTGGCTTCATTTCAGGCCAATGCTTTGGCACTCCTGCCAAATAACACCAAACGGATTTACCACAAGGCGCTGGAGTGGGATTTGCGCTACCTCCTCGACTCCATGCACCGGGACGGCGCCTACACTTACACATGGAGTGCCCAGCAAGGCATTAATCCGCGCAAACCGGCGAATTGGGACAATTCCAACAGTCAATATGGCGTGCTCGGCCTCTGGGCCTGCGCCCATGCGGGATTGGAAGTACCGCTCACTGCTTGGGAAAGATCGGCCCAGCATTGGCGGCGCTCACAATATATGGATGGCACATGGGGCTACGGCGGCTTTGCTGACCGGCCGACCAAGCCCACCGCCGGCCGAGCCTGGCCTTTTACTCCCGCCGGCTTGGCAAGCCTGTTCATCACCGATGAATTTTTGCGATACAAAGCTGTTCTGGAGCCCATGCCCGATGAAAACGTCGTGCGCGGCATGCGGGCCTTGGCCGCCCATTTTAACCCGCAGGAACCGGACCTCTATGTCATGTACGGCCAAACCCGTACTGGCTTGGCCACCGGCCTGCAGTACCTTGCAGGCCACAATTGGTACCAATGGTTTGCCTCTGCCTTGGTGCAGCGGCAGGGGCCGGACGGGTCTTGGGACGCCAATTTTGGGAACCTCGGCTGGCAGAATCACCCCAACAACACCAATCATCACTTTATCATCGGCACCGCCTACGCCCTGCTTGTGCTCGATCGCGGTCTTAATCCTGTTTTCATCAACAAGCTCCAGTATTCCAAACATTACTTTGGCCGATGGAATGTGCGACCGCGCGACACCACCAACCTTACATCATGGATGGTAAAAACTTTCGCGCAACCGCTCAACTGGCAGGTGGTAAACATAAATTCGCCCGTAAGCGATTGGCTGGATTCACCGATCCTATATATATCGGGCAGTCTTGATCCGAAGGTCTCCGCGGATCAGGTGGCTAAATTGCGGGCGTACATCAACGCAGGCGGCATGATTTTTGCCAATTGCAACGGCCACTCCGAATTCTTTAAAAATGCCATGATCAAATACGCCCAGCAAACCGTTGACAACCGGTATGAAGTCCATGCGCTGAGCAAAGCGAGCATGATCTTTCATATTCAACCGTGGTATCACATGGTTTCCACCCATGGTTTGCTTGGGCTTTCCAATGGAATACGATATCTTTGGATTATTGCTCCCAACGACTTTGGTCAATACTGGCAAAATCGCACCTACGCCCTTCGCGATATTTGGGAATTGCCCGCCAACCTGTACATTTATGCCACCGGAAAAATCTCCCTGGCAAACAAGCTCCACACGCTGGTGGTCAATGGCGGCGGCCCTGCGGCACGTTCGCTGGCGATGGCCCAGGTCAAATACAAAGGTAATTGGAACCCTGAACCCGGCGCATGGGAGCGAATGACGCAGCTTGCCCAGGCCACCTTCGCAACGCAACTTCAAATCAGCAATGTAAACATTGCCAACCTGAATGCCGCCAACATGCCGCTGGCCCACCTCACCGGCACCGAAAAATTCAACTTCACCAGCGATCAAATCTCCGCCTTGCGACACTACCTCAAAAGCGGCGGTATGCTTTTCGCAGATGCCGGCGGCGGCAACATTAACTTCACCAACTCGTTCAGCCATCTTGTAAACGAGCTTTATCCCGGCAAGCAGTTGGATAACCTGCCGACCAAGTGCTCCATCTACACTGGCAGCATGGCCGGAGGCGCGCCGGCAACGCATGTGATGTATCGGAAGTTCTATACTGAACGCGAAGGCATTCACCATACGCCTGAAATGCTGGGCCTTAAAGTCAATGGCCGCTGGGTTATCGTATTTTCCCAGGATGATATAATCAGCGGATTGCTGGGCACCAATACCTGGGGCATCTTAGGTTATGCACCAGCATCGGCACAGGCGCTGGCCCGCAACATTATTTGTTACGCCATTGCGCATAAGCAATAACAGAAGTGTCGGTAGGGGCATTAGTTTATTGCGTTGGCTTGACCGTACCATGAAGCCCCATGTGCGGCGCACGGCGGCCCGGCGACTGGTTCAATTTTCCAGAGGCATGCATTATGATGCTGTTATGGTATTTCGTACGCAACAAAATGCTCCCCGCAAACAGATTCTGCTCGCGGCCGTGATGGCTCTAATTCTGGCGGCGTCGCTATCGGCCGCGTATGCCATCACCCAGTGGCGCAAGCCTTCAGCAGCTCTCGAGGCCATCCTGCACAATCCGCAACAGCTCTCGGCGATAGTGCTTTTGCAAAAGCTCGGTTTCGCCGCTGTTCCAAATGCCGATATTCACATTGCAGAACCATCACCGGTTCTGGCCATGGCCCGCAAAGGCGGCGCCGCGCCAAGGCTGTTTTGTTTTTTTGAGATGGCATCTTCCAAGGCACCCGCCAACAGCGATCTTCGAGCGGCGGCGCAGGCATTTGAACAACAGATATTAAAGAGCAATCCCGGTCTGAGTCTTGTGCATGAGGAAGACTCCATGCCACTGCAGGGAGGCACCATTTACACTTTTGAAAACATAAACGCTGCGGCGGCAACGTTCTTTTATGTCGCGGCAGCGGAAAGGAACGGACGACTCTGCGCGATCACGTATTCGGGCGCATCCCCTTGGACACTGCCGGACTCTATTGCTTTTATAAGGACCCGGGCGATGTTTTTGGATGTAGGCCCCCATAACACGCCAACAAACAATCCGATATTTAAACTCCCAGCGGGCATCAATACCTGACTCATCCAGGCGGGAAACGCACATGACAATCCACAGATTAAATTTCGGCATTGCGGCTCTCGTCTTTGCGGCCGTGGTGTGGCTCGGAAGCGGGCAGAACTTTGTTCGCGCCCTGGTGCTGGATCATCACACGCCGGGCCTGCACAGCCGCATCGAACTTGGCCCAATCTGGCGCGATGACGCGAACGGTTTTGAGATCAGGCCGCCGCTACGCGCCAAAGGCTTTGGCCGTGTGGGGCTTGACTTGGCAACCTTTGAAGTTGGCATCAAGCATTGGGGCATCACGGTACATCTAAGTTATCTGAAAAACCCAACCCAAGTAACCGAATTGCTCGATGCCACACTGGCACAAACCCGTCACGACTTTACACATGTGAGAGAACTACGAAAACAAACCTTCAGTTCCAACGGTCATCCCGCCGGCGAACTTATCGTGCAGTTTACGGCTATTTCCAACAAACAGCCCATTTCACTGCTGCGGCAGCAGTTCATGGTACAAAAAACGCCCAGTGAATATTATGTGGTTACCTTCTTTAGCCCGACTGATCATGCCCCCAAGGTGATCGCAACGTTTGACACAATCATTAAGACATTCAAATTGCTTAATCGTAGACAGATCGCCATTGAACGACTGGCCGCCGTCGCTGCCGGAAAAAAATGGCTTCGCAAGCAGACAGCTGAACAATTGCTGCCGCTGCTGTCGCACCATCCCAGGCTTTTTCGTGTGCAACTTCATCACATGGATGTAGGCTATGTACGGCTCGATGAATACGTCGGCAAACAGGATGGTTTTTCCGGGTTGTTTGTCAGCACAAACAGCCGGACATTTTTGCCCAAGGGCGTCATACTGCTGGGCAAGGCCGTGCAATTTTGGGCTTTAAGCAAGCAGCCCGATCTCAAAGGTCCGCCGATAGACTTCGCTGAATGGCTTGAAGAGTCGGAATCGCTATTTCCCATAAAAAATAAATCGCTGGCGCTGGCACAGCAGGTGCGGCTGGTGATAGATCCTAAAACGCATACCGCCCACTATGTTCGTATACCCAGCCCCTACCCCAATGATGAAGTCCATTGGGAAACCGAACTGGGAACCCAGCAAACCGGCTTTTATCCAGTCTATAACAAGCTGGGGCAAGCGAGCGACCAAGTCATATACCGCTGCGACATCGCTGTCGCACGCGACAGCGATCATTACATCCCCGGCCAACCCAATAGACCGCTGCGCTACTCTATCGGCCCCGGCATGCCAGCCACACTACCGCCCGCTCTCACCTACCTGTGGCCCAGACTGGTAGACCTGCAGAGTAAGACCAGCATGGCCTTTTTGGTTTTTAACTCCCGGCTTTCACGCATGGGGCTTGAGATTCTGAAAACCCATGGGCCGCAGACGATACGCATTAACTACCACAAGAAATTAGCTTATCGCGTGACCGAACAACTCGATCCCGGCATTACTACCATGTGGGTGGACTCGCACGGCCGACTTCTAAAGATGGTTTCTGCGGACGGTTCGGTCTGGCTGCCTACCACCGCAGCCCAGATGAAGCAGATGTGGGCACGCCAACTCGCAACCATGCACTAATCCCACAACCGGAGACAATGTGAAAAGCATTCGCCGACTGCTGGCCTTGGTTCTTACGGTGGCGCTGATCGTGTCGGCCATCAATCTCTCGCTCTATTTCTGGCAGCGCAATTCGGAATTGGCCAGGCTGCGACGCGAACGCAGTGAGTTGCAGGCGGTTATCGCGCGGCTCACGGGACATACCCGCCGCGCTGAACTCGTTGTGTCACATCAGGATCACAATGCCGACGGTGCAGTCACCGACACTACCATGCTGTGGCAGGAGTTTACCATAGGACCCGACGGCAAACGCAAGCCGCTGCCGATTGTTAGCATCAATATTCCCGGCGATATCGCCCATGTTGATGCATTGGTTGTCAAGTTTGCGGATCGCTATGTGGAACAGGGCGATTTATTGCGAGGCAAATCGCTGATATTTTTTCGGCGCGTTTACGGCGATACTCAGGCCCCCAGCGAAGGCATTTCGCTTCTCAACCGCCGGGGCATGCCGCGATTCCTGCGGGCCGATCCTGATCGCGTTAATCGCTTTGAACAGCAAATTTGGCGGCACTTATGGCATTTGATGATTCACCCTCGCCAGGCCCAAAAACTTGGTATCGCAGTGGTTCAAGGTGAGGATGCCTATCGTATAGTTCAGCCGGGCAAACTCTACGTGATTGATGCCCGCAATGACGGCGGTATCGAATTCAGGCAGAAATCCGGCGAGTCGGCGCTCGTTGAGCAAATGCTGCAGCGCGCCGCAACAGGCTACAATTCAACCCACGCACCCTGACCCGACACGGACAGGTTCATCGGCGACGCAACCTAATGACGCGTTCATTGGCTATTAACCATCAATGTCATGATCTGCAAGCCATTGCTGCACAATAGGATTGATCTTTTCGAAAAGCGACCGGTTGGCATAGCCACACCAATGCATGTCGGCATGAACGTCAAAGGGAGCATCGAGCGGCCGTCCAAAACCATCGGTGAGCACCACACCCGCTGCCGCCGCTGCCGGAAAGCCCGACAGGTCGTACGGATGGCAGGCATGCACGGCGTATGGCCGCCCGGTCTGTCTTGCGGCAATGCGGGCCAGTAGCGGTCGAATATCGAGGCACATGCGGTCATGACCGATCATCAGCTCAACCATCTGACCGCCGGTGCTGATGTACTGGTCGTCAAAAATGCGGCAGCGGCGCGAACCATCGGAGGCATTAAAGCAACCCATCCGATCGGCGATGGTCTCCATGAGGTCGGCTGCGAGCAGTTTGATGCCCGGAAAATAATTGGTTACATGTGCAAAACCGTCGAGCAGATTATCGGCCGAGCTGGGCGACGGCGTCAGCCGGACCTGATCATTTGAACCCTCAAGCCGCTGGCGCGTCGCGGTAAGCACCGGCCTGTCGCCAGCCTCCCTGTGCATGACAAAACTGTCTGCAAAACCGGCTTTACTTACAGGCAACTCAACCATAACTGCCGCTATGGCGTCGTGCAAGGTGGTTGCGGCCCCATCGAGCCGGTTGCGTTGTCTTAAACCGCTTGACTGAAGCTGATTTGTGCAGAGGCGGTGAAAGGCGTTACCCGCAG
>JAJXZA010000113.1 GCA_021780285.1 Planctomycetota bacterium | reverse complement strand
CTTTACGCCCACTACAAGCATCCGGCGACGGCCATTCTCATGGGGCATGCACGCGGCGTGATTCTGCTGGCGGCGCAGCAGGCGGGCGTGGCGGTGGTTAACATGCCCAGCACACTGGTGAAAAAAACGGTCACAGGTAATGGGCATGCCTCCAAGTCGCAAATACAGCGCAGCGTGGCGGCTTTATGCAAGCTGGCCAAGCCGCCGTCGCCTCCCGATGTGGCCGATGCCATCGCCATCGCCTGGACGCTGGCGCGGCAATTGCCGGCGGCTGGCAGGCGGAGCGGCCGCTGGGTATAAACAGCATCATGAATACCGCTGCTGCTGAAATTGAAAAGCTTCGTCGGCAAATACGCCATCACGACCAACTTTATTATGGCGATGCCCGGCCCGAAATTACCGACGTACAGTACGATGCGCTTGTTCGCCGTCTTGGTGAACTTGAGGCGGCTCATCCTGAGCTTGTTACGCCCGATTCTCCAACGCAGCGCGTCGGTGCTGCGCCGCTCAAGGGCTTTACGCAGGTGCGCCATGCCCTGCCCATGATTTCCATAGACAACACATACACCCCTGGCGAACTTGTCGCGTTTGACGCACGCGTGCGCAAATTGCTTCTGGCGTCAGGGGTGGGTGAGTTTGAATATGTGTGCGAGCCTAAAATTGATGGCGTATCACTTTCGCTGCGGTATGAAAAAGGGAAGCTGGTGCAGGCTGCCACACGCGGCGATGGTGCCGTGGGCGACGATGTTACAGTCAATGTTCGTACTATTAAAAGCATTCCGTTATCGCTGGAGCTTGCCGGCAAAGAGCATGGGCCATTTGTCATGCCCGCTTCGGTGCCGCCGGTGGTGGAGGTTCGCGGGGAAGTGTTTTTAACGCGGCAGCAATTTGCCCAGATCAACCAGCAGCAGGAAGAAGCCGGCGAAGAAGCTTACGCCAACCCGCGTAATACCGCTGCAGGAACGCTTAAGCTCCTGGACTCGCGCGCGGTGGCGGCCCGCAAACTGCAATTTTTGCCGCATGGACAGGGCGCGGTGGAGGGCTTTGAGTTTACGAGCTATCGGCAGTGGTTGGCGTTTGTGGCGGCCGTTGGTTTTGGCCAGCCGCCCAACATTGCCGCGTGCCGAACCATTGACGCGGTACAGCAGTTTATAGATGCGTTTGCACAGCAGCGTCGGAATTTGCCGTTTGATACCGATGGCGTCGTGGTAAAGGTTGATTCATTTGCCCAGCGGCAGGTATTGGGGGCTACCGCGCGGGCGCCGCGATGGTGCATCGCCTTTAAATATCAGCCCGAACAGGCGCGTACCGAATTGGCTCGCGTGGTGTTTCAGGTTGGAAAAACCGGCGCCGTTACACCCGTGGCCGAGTTTGAGCCGCCGGTATTTATCAGCGGCACCAAAGTGTACCGTGCCAGTCTGCATAATTTTGATGAAATAGCCCGCAAAGATCTTCGCCTGCACGACCAGGTGCTGGTCGAAAAGGCCGGCGAAATCATTCCTTATGTGGTGGGTAACGTGCCGGAGGCTCGGCCAGCGCACGCCCAGGCCATTGTGCCGCCGGAGCAATGCCCGGCATGCCATGCGGCAACCGAGCGCGACGGCGGCTTTGTGCGCTGCACCAATCCTCACTGTCCCGAAAAACTCGCCCAAAAGCTGCGCTACTTCGGCGGTCGCAACCAGATGGATATCGAAAATCTTGGTCCGGCCATTGTCGAGCAGCTTATGCAGGCCGGACTGGTGAAGCGCTTACCTGATTTGTACCGTCTAGACCGAACTGCGGTGGCAGCGCTCGATAGAATGGGCGAAAAATCAGCCGATGGCCTTCTGTCCGGCGTCGAAGCAAGCAAGGGACGCGGGCTTGAGCGGCTGCTGGCGTCGCTGGGCATTTTGCATGTAGGCACGCGCACCGCGGTGGATATTGCGCGGGCCTTTCCAACGTTGGACAAACTGGCAGCCGCAGGCATTGAGCAATTTCAGGCTATAGATGGCGTGGGCGACGTGGTGGCGCAATCGGTCTGGAGTTTTTTACATGAGCAGGGCGGCCTTGAACTGTTGCGCGAGCTTCAAGCCATGGGGGTATCCACTGATGCGGCAACCTCTGCGGCGGCGGTAGGCGGCGGACCGCTGGCCGGAAAAACCATTGTTGTGACTGGAACGCTCGAACGGTTTTCACGCAGCGAAATCAAAGCTGCCATAGAAAGGCACGGCGGCACGCCCAGCGATAGCGTAAGCAAGGCGACATCATTTGTGGTGGCGGGCGCCGAGGCTGGCTCTAAACTGGCCAAAGCGGCCAAGCTTGGCATTGAGGTCATTGATGAAGCAGAGTTTTTACGCCGCATAGGTGAGAGTGCGGCGTAGCCGGTACGCTCTGCGAGTGTTGTTGCCGCGCCAGGGGCATCAATCAAGGCTGGGCTATTTGATCCGCCGTGATTTTAAGCTCTGTTGCCGCAACAGCGACCGGGCAATCGAGCCGCGATGCGCGATGGCCGATCTTTTTGCTATCTCCGCACCACGGATCAATGACCATGCTTGTACGAATTACTTAACCGGCGCAAGCAGCACTTCGAACCAAGTTGAGATGTTCGCCTCTGCGGGGACAGATTTAGTGATCGTCTGTGATGCGCCATTGCTTGGAGGGCAATCGTTGAAGGGTGAGGGTTTGGACCAGCCTTAGACGAGCGGCTCCGGCTAACTGCCAATTCGCCGCCAAGCGCGCCCGCCAATAGCCGTTTGTTTGCCGTTTAAGGGTTAGCAAAGCGGTGTAGCCATTTTGCTCGAGAGCTTTTGGGAGCGGCAGGGCGGTAACACCGTCTCTTAGCGGTTGCGCTTCATGCAACAATTGTCGCAGGAAGAATAGCTCGGAAACATTGATCGCATCAAGTTGATCTCGCACAAGGGTGTGTTGCGTGTGCGATGCCTGCCTGATAATGGCTTGCGCTACCAGTGCTGCAAACGCACCGAAAAAAGCCAACAGCAAAATGGTGAACAGCAGCGTAAACCCGCGAGGACGGCGGCCTCGCGCGGCGGCACAAGCGGACCGCGGCAGGGTATTCATGGCTTGGCCTCCAAAATCATTCTGGCCCGCTCAATACGATTTGTCAGCAGCACAGTGGAATGCTGGTGTGGGGCGTCCCGTGTGACTTTTACACCCACAGCGGCGGCCGTAAACCGAATCTTGCCACACGGCCAGAAAGCTGATTGCCAATGGCCGGGGCTCGATGTGCTCAGGCCTACTTTCCGTGAAAGATTACCCTTGGCGATTTTCCAGATGATATGACCCCCTGGTGACGTGCAGAGTAACTGATGCGGACCGATGACCTGAACGCGGTAGGCGTCTTGTACATCGCTGGCCAAAAGACTATGCGCGGCGAGCCATGCATCCGTCTGGTTTTCGTAAGCGGTTGTTTTGGCCATGGAATGAATCATGGTCACCATTAATGGCCCGGCAATCAGGGAGAAAACCGCCAACAGGATAACTGAAAAAAGCATCTCCATGATGGTAAATGCCCGGCTTGCGGGGCATGTGGCATATCGGCGTCTCTGGTTCATCATAGTGCGGCCCCCACTTTGTGTTGTTGCGCCGGACCGGGGGCGGCGGGACCGCGTAACAGCGACTCCGCGTGTGCGCGGAGTTTCTGTAATCGTAACGTATGCCGAATGGACTTCACCGGCACCAGGGCGATGGTTTGAACAGAATGTGTATTACGGCCTTGGCTGATGACAATCCAAGCCAAACCGTCAGCGGTGGTGGGCGCCAGCTGCTTAATGATCAGGTGATGTGGCAGTGCTCCGGCATGGCCCCGAATAAGCTGAGAAAGTATCCGTTTTTGCTCGTAAGCCGAAGCACGCTGGCTTCGCATGAAATTGTCGGCGTGGTTGGCGTGCCACAATGTTGTCGCGAAGAGTGTGGCGGTAATGGCCGCTAAAACAATGGACAGGCAGATATCCAGCATGATAAAGCCGCGATTCTTCATTAAAAGCAGCCTTTCGATTCGACGAGTTGGATAAGATGACTGTAGGGTACAAAGACGAACTGTCCAACAGCCAGTACACCTGCACCTAATAGAATTACCGCAAGTGGGATGATCAGCGATTCAAGCCACTCAATTGCTGCCATATATTTTGCGCTATAATAGCATTCAAGATAGCATAAAGCGCTGGGCAAAGACCCGAAGCGTATACCGTTTGGCTGTTGTGAAGACGCCGGCGTTATTGATGTGCCGGCGAGCACGATACGCATGGATTTTGGCAAGCCGGCTTTGCGGAAGGCTTTATCGGGTGATGCGCCGCGTTGAAGAAGCTTTATGCTGCGAATAAGCCGGCGGCGAGCGGAGAAGTTGTTTTGGGCGTATGCGGCGGCATCCAATGCTTCCGGTAGCGGAAGATTATTATCTACCGCGCGGGCTAGGATGCCCGCCGTTATGCTCCATGACTTCCAGCGGGCGAGCGACCGAAGCAGGGGCAGCCGCCAGCTTAGAGCATTGCGAATTCTGCGGAAGATATAGAAGTGGTAGTAGCCGCCCGCAAAAGTCATCCGTAAAAAGTACGCCAAGATTAGCACATAAGTGGCAAAAGCCAACAGGATAAGGCCCCTTCTGCTGAAGTTGCTGACAATGTCGTGACCTATGGTAGAAATGATGCGGAATGCGCCGCCGTGTTGCCGGTCATCGATCGCGTACAAAAAGTGTGAATAGGCGCGATAAAAAATAATCTGTAATAAAACGGCAAACCACAGCACTATTAAATATGCAAAAACTAACGGCAGGGTAAGCTCGTGCCTTACGGGCCAGGGCTTTGATGGCTGTTCGAGCCGATGAAGTTCCGTCGGCAGTGAACCAGTCACCTCTGCCAAGCGGATACATTCGAGAAGTCGGGTGGAAGCCCAAGGCGCCGCGAGTTTTATGCTTTGTGCCAGGGTGTTGCCCTTTTCAAGCGAGCCAGCGACCTTTTTGAGCAGGTGCGCGACCTTGCGGGTTTCGCCGACGGTAGCGGCGTAAAGATACTGTGGAAGCGGCGAGCCGCAATCTGTGGCGATTACCAGGTGAGTGATCAATCGCTGCAGTCGCTTCTGCCGCACAAATTGCATGGTCAAACCGATTGGAATAATAATAAAGGCTTGCCACTGGGGGGATCTGGGGATGAAAGAAAGGACGGCAAAAATTAGAAACGACAGCACCGTCCACAGAAGCAGTGAGTCTCCTAAGTGAGCTACCGTGCGGCGCCCCCAGCCCAGCTTTGGGCCGGATCGGCTGATGGGGTACGTTCGCGTGACCGTTCGAACTCCATTTTGATCATTTTGTTCTATCATTAACCGCCCCCCAAGCCTTTTAAAAACGTCAGAAGCGGATCAAGCAAAAGAAACATGGTTAACCCTATGCTCATGGCCATCAGCACGAGCAGCAGTGGTGTCATGACCGCGGGAATAACGGCGGTACGGTATTCGGCCTGACGTTGATAGGCCCGGCTTAGCGTCCGCAGAGTCGCACGCAATGAGTTCTGGCGGATACCAAGGACGATAACACGCGGCACGCTGGGAGGGAGTAGCCGCCCCGGCCAGCCAGTAAACTCTCGGCCTTGAGCCAATGTGTTGATAAGGTCTTTTGTGTCGGCCTGAAGCATGGGCGAGCCAACGGATGAGGCCGCGAATTCAAGTGATCGGGGCAGATCGGTATTTGCCTCCACTGCCACCCGCAGGGCATCGCACCATTGCGCCACCAACGCCATCTTTAAGGCCGGACCCGCCAGCGGCAGCCATCGTGCTGCCCAATCACGAAGCGAAAGACGCTTTTGAGACAGATTGATTGCCTGCACAAGCACGGCAAGCAACAAGGCGGCGAGCACAATACCGATCGCCATGAATGGCAGCCAATGCAATACGCCCACGATAGCGGTTTCTTGTGCAGCGGCGGCAGACGCCTGTGCATCGCTTTCTATCACTCGATTGAGTCTCGCGGCGCTTATGGCAAACGCTCCCAATTTCGGCACAATAAACCAGCCTATAAAGCACCACACCATCAGCAGGGCGGCAAAAATTGCGAGTGGGTATGCCGCTGCTTCGCGCAGGGCCTGGCGAATTTTGCCGACCTGCCGTGCATGATCTCCAAAATTGGCCAAGGTTGCCGCGAGCGCGTTGTTGTCAAGCCCCGCCTGAACCAATTGGGTGTAAGCCGGAGGAAAAGACTTTTCATGCCGGGCCATTGCTTCGGAGAGCGACTTTCCCGCCGCCATGTCGTCGGCAACTTTTTGTACCGCCTGTGCGAGACGCCCGCGGCGTAAATCGCCGCACATCAGGCGCAGTCCGTCGCCCAGCGGCAGGCCGGCTTTGACGAGGTCAGCGAGTTGCTGATTAAAAAATAAAAAATCATCGCGACCGATACGGCGGGTCGGCGTTTGTGCGGCGGCAGGCTGAAGTTTGCGAACCTGCAGTCGCATGCGTTCGAGTAGGCTGCGAGCTTCCTGTTCATTTGCGGCTGCCACCGTGCCTTCAACCACCTGTCTGTTTGAGGAAGCATCGGCCTCGATATCCGCCTGAAAGGCAAATTGCCCGGCTGCATCGTCGGCTGGTTTGGTTGCCGTG
>JAJXZA010000203.1 GCA_021780285.1 Planctomycetota bacterium | reverse complement strand
TTCCATCTAATACAACTCCTTACACCTGTAAGCTATTAATTTAGCAGTTATCAGCGCCGCCCAAGCGGCCGCCTCTTTAGCCAATATACAAAACCATCGGCCACCCTCAAAACCAACATAGTTAATATCGGACGTTTTGCGGCCTTGCCTTTTCCTTATCTGTTTGCTATCGTAATGCACATGGCAGCCGCCGCAGGTAGCGCGGCTTTCGGGGTGTCTGGCCGGGATATTGGGCCATTAGGCCCGGTATGTTTGGCTCAGTGCTGCGAACATTTACGCAAGGATGGACTTATGGCCGAAATCACTTCTCCCACGGTGGCGACGGGTGGCCTGCAAGGCAACTTTGTCCAAACCCGCAAACATGTGGACGTACCGGAGGGGTTGTGGCTCAAGTGCGCGGGGTGCAACGAGATGATCTTCCGTAAAGATATGGAAGAAAATCTGCATACCTGCCCCGGCTGCGACCATCATTTCAGGCTATCGGCGCGGCAGCGAATTAAAATACTGACCGATGAAGGTTCGTTTGAAGAAACGGACGCCAGGCTCGTATCACGCGATCCTATCAGCTTTTCCGCCAAGAAGGCGTATAAGCAGCAACTTGCCGCTATCCGCCAAACCACCGGCTCTTGTGACGCTTTGGTAAGCGGCAAAGCGTTTATCAAAGGTCGGCCGCTGATGCTGGCGGTTATGGACTTTGACTTTTTGGCCGGTTCTATGGGCGCTGTAGTCGGCGAAAAAATCACGCGATCCATTGAAACAGCCCTCGCCGAGAAATTGCCTCTCGTTATCGTATGCTGCTCGGGCGGTGCTCGCATGCAGGAAAGCACCGTCAGCCTTATGCAAATGGCCAAAACTTCCGCCGCATTGGCACGCTTTCATGCGGCTGGCGGGCTGTTTGTTTCGGTGCTGACCGATCCAACCACCGGCGGCACCACCGCAAGCTTTGCCATGCTTGGCGATGTCATCTTTGCCGAACCCAAGGCCATGATTGGCTTTGCTGGACCGCGCACTATTGCCAACACCATTCGCATGGAGTTGCCTGAAGGCTTCCAGCGGGCCGAGTTCCTGCTGCAAAAAGGGTTTGTAGACCGCATCGTGCCGCGACATGAGTTGCGGTCGCAAATTGCCCGCACCATAGATTACTGCGGCAAATGAGCCTTGGGGGCCAGCCATTTCGGTATCGTCAGCTTCTGATTCTTCCAAAGCGGTTGTAGCGCCATCGCTTTGAGCCAGTGCTTGCGGGCATCGGCCTTATCGCCCAATACCAGATAAATCTCAGCCATCCGCCACTGCGCCAGGGCATCCTTGGGTTGGTCCTTGGCAATTTCTTTATACACCGCCAGCGCGGCGGCGTAGCGATGCACATGGGCCAGCGAATCGGCGAATTGCCAGCGCACCAGTCGCGATTCCGGTGCGTAAATCAAAAACTCCATGAACTTGTGCATGGCCTGCCTATACTCACCCAGATAGTAGTACCCCTGGCCAAGGTTTACATCGGTGGTGGAGTAGTTCGGCCAGATCTTTTCTGACGCATCCAGATAGCGCATGCCCCGGCGAATAACCGACGGGTGATGCGTCTGCACGCCCAGCGAAATCAACGAAGCCCCATAAGATGTAAGCGTCATGAAGTTATTCGGATTGTATCGGTATACATAACCCCACAGATACGCCGGCGACTCATAGAGCACGCTCTGCCCCCACGACTGCAAGCTCAGCGAGGCCAAAATAATAATACTCATCAACCAATATGCCTTCTGCGACCATTTGCCGGCTCGATTGGTTACCAACCGCAGGCCGGCAGCTGCCAGCACAAGCACGCCAATACAGGCAATGTACTGATAATGATCCGCAACAAAAGTAAAAAGCTGCGTGTAAAAATTAATAAAGCCCAACACCGGGCCGATGCTTAAACCAAAAACAAGAATCGCAGCAAAGGGACCGCGGCCAATGCGGCGGCGCAGCAGCCAGAGTGCGGCAACCAGTCCGACCGCCGCCGCCGGAAAAATCCACTGCCACCCCCCCATCTGATTTACATTCCACCGCGGATATATTTCCAGCAATGGATTAGGCCAGAAAAGCTTACTTATATAAAACCAGAAGGCCCGCCCGGCAATAATAAAACGCTGCCCTATCGAAAACGCCCAATGCGAACCGTTGGTGCCCACCGAGTTGCTGTGTTCTATGTGAATGGTCACCAACCCGGCCGCCACTCCCATGAGCAGCCACGGTGCCAAACTCCAGACTTGTCGCACGCGAATGCGGGCGCTGCGATACCATAAGAGCACCAGCAGAATCACCGGCAGAGTACAGGCCAATGTTTTACTCAAAAGCCCCAGCGTATAAAGCCCCGTTGCCAGCAAATACCAGCCCCATCGCATGGCAGGCTGGCCCTCTACCGCGCCCTGCGAGGCGGTTGGCGACTCCGGCATAGGCCACGCATTAAGAAAGCACCCCGCCGCCCAGAACATAAAAAAGGCACTTAGCAAATTCTTCAGTTCCGCCACCCAGCCCACAGTCTCAACCTGAACCGGGTGAATGGCAAAAAGCGCTGCGGCCAGCCACGCACCGGGTATGCGAAGTTTACGCAGCACCCACCAAAGCAACAGGGCATTGCCCACCTGCAACAGCACGTTGACCAGATGATAACCCAGGGCGCTGGCACCCCACAGATGCCATTCGACATCGAATACGCTGAACACCATCGGATAGTACTGCGGGCTTGCCGAGAGCTTAAACCAGATGAACTTCAAACCCTTCCAATGGTGCACAAAACTGTTAACCAACAACCACTGCCGATCGTCCCAAATGAACGCCCCCTTCTGCAGTGGGTAGTAAGTCACCAGGCAAAGCAGAGCCAGCGCCGCGGCGCCCAACGGCACAGCCCAGCGACCGGAAAAATCCAGCCCGGTTAGCGCCTGGCCTCCGGCCGAAGACGGCTCAACCGGGCCGACCGATTCCTTATTGAACTCGCTTGCTACGCTCATAATCAATCCTGTATTTCAACCGCACCAATCTTAGCGGCGGTTTATTGGTTGGGCAGAGGGGCTGCCGAATTCAAAGGAGCCGCTGCGTTCGTCGTTACCGGCGGAAACGGCAGGTGAACGAAAGCCGGATTGAGCTTAACCGCCCGGGCACGGGCCTGCCGCGCTTCGGAGAAATCACCGAGTTGCCAGAGGTCCATCGCCAGGCTGTTCCAAGCAGCAGCCTGCGTGGGAAATAGTTGTGTAATTTTGCGCAGTTGCGCTACCGCTCCTTTCAAATCATGGTGCGATTCAAGGTATATAACATACCGCACACGCCACATGACCTGCTGGGGGTCCATGGAAAACACTTTCTGCATCTGGGCGTCGCCGGCTGTCTCGTCGCCGGCGTTGAGAAGCGCTATAGCCCAGGCGAAACGCACCGCAGGATTGCGCGGCTGCAGACCAACTGCCAATTTATACTGCTGCAGGGCCGCAGCAACATTGTGGTGATCCAAAAAGTACAACGCATAGCGTACACGCCATTGAGGATCGTGCGGCGCCATCGCAAACACTTTGTTTAACTCCGCCTGACCAGCGGCCGTTTCCCCGTGGTCGAGCAGGGCCGTCGCCAGATTGAAACGAAAATCCAGCTGCTGCGGCTCCAACCGCACGGCCGCACGATAATGCTTAATAGCCCTGGTGAAAAAGTTCTGGTTGTCTAGCGCGTTGGCGTACTGATACTGCAGCAAAGCGTCGTTTGGATGCTGCGCTGCCAGGCGATGATACGTGCGATCGGCCGCACTGATGTCGCCCAGCGCCAGTTCCAGCCCAATAAGCATGCGCTGCTTTCCGGCGTCATCCGGAAATTCACCCGCCAGCAATTGGGCTTGGGTAAGTGCTTGCTGCTTGTTGTTGTTCTCCAAAAGCCATTCAATCAGTGTTGTACGCAATGCAACATCATTGGGATGCCAGCGAACCGCCATTTTTAGATATTGAATGGCGTCCTTGAGATCGTGCCTGAAACGCAGCACATTGGCAAGCGTTCGATTGCCCAATTCAGATGTCGGGTCTATCTGAACCGCCGCCAGAGCATGTTTGGCCGCATGCACATAATCGTGACGGGTAAACTCGTAATCCGCCAGCTCCGCAAGAGCCTGGGCATTGTGAGGATGTTTAGCCAGCATCGTCTGAATTTGCGCCAGTGCATCGGCGTTGGCGCCGACCTGCTCATCCCATAAAGCCAGGTGCAGCCGCGCATAGGCATCATCAGGGTTTATGCGTATCGCCTGCTGGAGTTCCTGCCGGGCGAGGTTGATCTGTCCCTCCAGTAGAAAATATTGCTCCGCCAGGTTGTCGTGAGCGGCCCAGGCGTCAGGGTTTACCTTTAAAACGTGTTTCCATAGCTTAATCGGAGAGCGGTAATAACCCGCATTGGTAAAGCTGGCTAAACCCAGGGCCAATACAATAGCCAAAGCCGCCAACTCTACCGCCACGCGGCCGCCAACCTGCGCCCGCAAGCGCCATCGGCCAAAAAGCCCGCAGATCACCGCAATGGCCGGCATGATCGCCACATACGCCAACCGATTGGCCACCGGAGACACCATAAACGCCGGCAACTTCACAAGCCCAGACACCGGCAACAGCGCGATCGCATAGGCTGCTGCGCCAAAAAATGCTCCACGCCAAACCCCACCCCGCCGGGCGCCAAGACGCCACAGCACCAACAGTAATACCAGCACGCCAGCCAAAGGCAAATATTCCCGCGCCGTAACGCTCTGCGGCCATGCCGAATACATTGGAATCACATTAACCGGCAATACGAGTTTAAAGAGGTAAAACCAAAATGCGCCCCCGGCATGCGCCAGCCGCACATTCCAAGGCATCACAAGCCAATGTGTAGCCGCAAGCGACATCCACACCTGCGCGGCCACCGCCCCCAAGGCAACGAGCACCAATGACGCCAAGGCGACCATTCGACTGCCCGAGCCTTGCCCCCGCCGCCACCCCACCATCAACAGCATTAAAAGCGGGCCGGCAGCCGCGACCACCGGACTGCACAACAGCGCTGCCACGGTAAAACCAAGCATGGCCAGGTAACGCCCGGAACGCGCATCGTCCAGCCAGTACACAAAAATCAGCAGGGCAGCCAGCATCAAAACGCCGGCCAGTAAAATGGGTAAAGCTGAAAGATAAAGCACCGTTTCGACGGTGATGGGATGAACCGCAAATATCAGCGCCGCAGCGAATGCCCCGGGCACGGTTAATCGCCGCAGAATTAGCCAGAAAAGAATGGCAGCCGCCATGCCCAGCAGCAGATTTACCACATGAAAAGGCACCGGCGACAAAAGCACCTTGGCGCCGGGCTTGTTTAGTGCGCGTTGAGCCGCTAAAAATCCATGATATTCCAACCACGAAACACTCGTGGCCAACGGCGCAAAGCTGTGTTGATAGGGCGAAGTCCAGGCATCTAACATGCCACCCTCGTTGAGCACCAACGGATTGTTAAGCAGCCGCGACCAATCCTTCCACATGAAGTAGCCGTCTAAGGCCCGGGCGCACACCAAAAGCATGGCCAGAGACAGAATAAGACCCATGCCCATCTGCCGCCAAGGCACGATGCGCTTCAACCGCACGGGCGCAAAGGTGCCGTCAGCCGGACCTCCGCCAGACGGCACCTGTCCGGCCGAACCACTGGAACTTAAAGCGTCAGGCATATAATTTTCCTTATCTCAAGCCGCTGACACGCATGCGGCACACTGGCGTTAAGCCCCGGCATTTAGCCCACTTGCAGCGACGATGGCGTTTTAATCGCTTTGCTACTTAGCGCCAAGCACAGCCATTAACGGCGCGGCTTGGAACCTCCTGTGGTCCTTAGTGCCCCTGCCCTGCAGTAGTTTGCGCGGCCGGCAACAGCCCGGATCCGCCGGATTGCCCCAACCCATGCCGCGCAAGAAGCTTTATCTTAACGTCCAGCGCATGGGCCTCATCTTGGGCGGCTTTCGCCCGCTGCAATTCGCCATCGGCGCGGTAAGCCTTGGCAAGCGTCTGCAGGCAGGCAAGCAAATTGTCCAGCGGAGCATGATTTGTCGCCCCAAAGTGCAGGCCCGTAATTGCCTTTCGCGCCAGGCGCGTCGCCACCTGCAATTCTCCGATGGCGTCTGCCGCGCGACCATGCGCCAGCAGGCATCTGCCGTAAGCGTAGTGGCCCAGCGCATACTGCGGCGATATTGCCACTGCTCGGGCAAAATGCCGCAAGGCCCCCTGCCAGTCGCCAAGACGTTCGAGCGTAATAGCCAGATCGTAATGCGCCTTGGTATTATGCGGTTCAAAGCGCAACCCTTGCCGATACGCCAACGCAGCGGCCTTAAAGTTTCCGGCATGCACAAGGTCTGCCGCCAGCATGAAATGCAATGCCGCCGAACGTGGGACAAATGCCAATCCCTGCTTGATATCTTTTATGGCATTCGCCCAGTCGCCAGTATGTTCATAACAGTGCACCAGCTTTTTAATAATATGCATATTGTGCGGCTGCCCCGCCAGCGACACCCGATACCACTTAATCGCCAGCGAATACTGCCCCATCAGGTAATACATATCGCCAATGTTGCCGGTCACTGTCGGATCTGCCCCACCCGATAGCTTGTTGGCGCTGGCCAAAAGCGGGCCG
>JAJXZA010000329.1 GCA_021780285.1 Planctomycetota bacterium | reverse complement strand
GTTCAATCAAACGGCGTAACCTTGGCGATACACTGATTAACACATTCTAAAAGGCACAGCGCCGCAGCACGTTATCTGAACGCTATGCCTGAGGGAACTTGGACAATCTGTACCAGCGGCCCGGCACACTTGCCGCAGCGCAGCGTTTCTGGACCGCGTCTGGTTTGTCTGGCAATCGTTTGTCAGCGCAACCAGCAGTTGGATGGATATTTATCTGGAGGGAGTTATGCAAGGCTGGAAAACCATCACCACTGAATCGTTCTCGATTCAAGCACCTGAAAACTGGCTCGCTGACACCCGCACCAATGGCGAGTTGGTGCTGCACGATCCGTCGAGCAGCATTTCGATGGTACTGAAGCTGCACGAAGCGCATGCGGACGCACCGGCACGTATTGCCGGGTTCAGCGACGATGTTACGCCTGAGGAAGCGCGCACCGCTCTTCGCGGTCTGGTCAAGCAGTTCCCTGAAGTGCATTTGTCTCAGCCGGTGAAGCAAGTGCCCGGCACTGCGCACATGACCTGTACCACCGAGGGCATTATCAGCCGCGGTGTTTTGCGTAAACTGTTGCGGCGCCCCCAGCGTCTGGTGGACTATCGTTTCTGGGCGACACTGAGCCAGTGCCGCGCCGTATTGATAAGAAGCCACGGCGGCATCGAAGAAATGCAATTCTTTCGCGCTGTGCAGGATGCCATTGTCGCATCGCTGCGTATTGCAGCCGCGGCCATCGGCGGTCAACGTCCGTTTATTCAAATGGTGGTGGACCTGGCCCGCGAACATTTACCTCCGGAACAGGTCAGCGCCCTGGATGCCGACACCCTCAATGTCGGCGGCGTAAAAATAAAGGTAGTGTCGCTGCGGGAGGACTATCTCAAGCGGCCCGACAAACTTGCCGAAAGCGTCAAAGACTTTTTTGAGAAGCTGTTGGTGCGCCACCCCGGCGATACATCGCCGGCCGCCGACTGGGACGAAATCAGCCTGCGCGTTTTGCCGGTGATTATGCCCACCACGCTGGCCGAGCGCCTCGAGGGCGACGTTGTGAAAGAAGAATGGCTAAGCGGGCTTACCATTTTCTACGAGGCGCCGGGCCGCACCGCACCGATCACGCATACCGACCTTGGCATCTGGGAAATAGATCAGGAAATCCTGCACCAGCACGCACTGGAAAACCTGCTTCGCGCCACGCGCAACATGAGCATGACCGGCGGCAAATACGGCCAGTACACCATGTTCAATTTCAGCGGGGCCGATGCGAACAATGCCGCACGCATCCTGCTGCCGATTGTTTACAAAAACCTGCGGCAGCACCTGGGCAACACGTTCTTTATAGCCATACCCGACCGAGCGTCGCTTACGGCGTTCTGCACCGAAGATGCCGCCACGCTCAACTGGCTGCGTCGGCAGGTGGAGGTAAAGTTTTCGCAGGCGACGCATCCGCTTTCAGATAAACTGTTTCTGGCAACGCCTGACGGTATTGCCGAAGTGGAAATCGAGACGGCCGCCCAGGCAGCCGGCGAATAAAAGGTAAAAGCATGCAATGCTGCAAAAGCAACGGGGCGATCCATAAACGTGTGGATTCGCCCCGGTATGCTTTGTGACAGAGCACTGGTTCCAGCCGGAATCAGCCGCCCTGCTGGGCATTCATCTGCATCATCATGATCAGCGGAACAATCTGCTTGCCCTGTGTGACGATGTTTTCAAGCTGGTCTTCCGGCAGGAAAAAGCGGATATTCGCCGAAGTGCCACCGGCGGCAGCACTGATGCTGGCCGGGGTAGCGGTTGCGGGCTGCGCTCCGCCCGGCGGAAAGCCATTCATCTGGCGCAATTTATCCAGCGATACAATAATCCAGCGGTCAATCGGCAGATACGCGACGGCTGACGGATGGGGCAGCATATATTGGCGAGCGGTTACGAGACTTTTCTCGCTGCTGATGGTATCGGCGCCTTGCCGAAAATCCACAGCCGTTTGAGTAAAGAGCTTGTGGCTCACATTAAAGCCGCTGATAAGCGATTGGCCCACTGGAGCCATGTCAATTTCTGCGCCATCTTTGCCAAGCCACATCATTCGCTCGCCCTTAAGCATCATATGTTGTACGCGCTGCATTATAGGTGAGAGAGCCTTACCGGTTGGCTCAAGGTTAACCGTGGCACTGGCGACATGGGTGCCATCCGCAAGGTCAAACGCGTCGGGGTTCTCGGCATAAGTGGCCTTAAGTCCCAACTTGGCAATGCTTGGGTTAGCCACAATTTGTCCCAGCGAGCTTTTAAGACCCTCCAAGGTCTGATGTTCAATGGCTTGAGGCGACTGACTCTCGGTGACAGCCAGCAACTGTAAAATCGGCTCGTCGCCATGGGGCGCCAGCAGAACCGACGCGGTTGCCGTTGAACCCGTGTAAACATGTTTAAATCGTTGGTGCATGTCCTTCATCGCCATCTGGTAATCGGACTGGTTGGATTGTGGATTTTTCGCCGCTCCATCGGCAAGTGCGGTGTGAATAAGCCCGATCATCGGAGCCATGCTGCCATTGTAGGCGAACAGGCCGAGGTTATCGCCGGCGGGCAGCCCCACAAACGGCTTGGGTCCCAGCGGCTTGCCGGAGGTCAACGCCTGGGCCAGCGGACTTTTCGCAACGAGGTCCAGATGGCCGTTGATCGCAATGCCGTTATTATCAATATCAACCCCCAGCATCATGGAGTGCGTCTGGGCCAGCAAATCTTCGACGAGGCTTATGGCCATATCGGCGGCAACAATTTTTTGTGCTGGTTGACCGGATTGGTCCATTTTGGTGCGTAATGATTCGAACTGTTTCTCCGCCAGGGTGTGGGTGGCGGCGCAGTTCAAGTAGGCCGCCAGGTCATCTGCGTGCAGCGCCGCGATGGTGTGGGGCGATGTTTCTATGGGCATGCCCCAGGTTTTGCCGGCGAGGTACTCGTCCAGCACCGCCTTGCTTTGAGCCACAGCCGTGTAGCCGCCATGTACAGCGGCATAATTGGTGGTGCCGCTGGGGTCGGTAAAGGTGATTACGCCGTTGGCAGGCGCAGATGGGTTATCCCGAGCGAACATGGCTTTTGTGTCGGTGCCGGGCAGAAAAATCACGGCTGCCGGCTGGCCGGGGTGATGTTGCGAAAAGCCGGTTGGCGCGGGTAAGAAGACCATCGCCATCGAGCCATGCGGATCGAGGCCGCCATCAATGCCGGCCTGCATTTCCATAGCGCTAAGCGGGTCGGTGGAGGTTGGAAGCTGCAGGCGTGACTCGATATGTTGAATCTTCTTGCTGAACCCCTGCAGGTTGTTAAGAACCACAAATCCCAGCGCATTGCCGGGCACTTGCGAAAGCACATCGGGCATGGCCGCATGCGCCTGGCTGCCGGCGCCTGCCGCCAGCGATAGTGCCGCTGCCGCCGCCGTTATCCAGCGGACTGCTCTTGCTTTACGAAGTGAATTGTCGAAGGTGCTGCTCATGGTGGTCTCCAAAACAACCTGCGGGGCGAGCCGCCAAGCCTACAAAGTTTCGGCAAGCTTTCGCCGCCAACGGCCGATAATACGAATTGTAACATGCCCGGAGCCGTTCGTGTAAACACCGCTCAACGCTTGACCCTTGGCATAAGGCAACGTACATTTCGTCTGCCGCGAGGGCTTGATTAGACTATTGCCAGTGCCTCGGCGCCGTGCCTGGGCCTTGCCTTGGAACCTGCCGCCATGAAATCCGACGACATACCCAGCCCGGCCGTTCATCGCCTTAGCTTTTACCTGCGGCAACTCGAAACGCTGCAGCGGCTGGATCGGCACACCATCAGCAGCCGCCAGCTTGGCGAATCACTCGGCTACACCGACGCGCAGGTGCGGCGCGACCTGGCCTATTTTGGCCAGTTCGGGCATCCCGGCATCGGCTATCGGGTAGAGGAACTGATAAACCAACTGCGAAAAATCCTCGGTACCGACAAAGTGTGGGACGTGGCCCTGGTGGGCGTAGGCAACCTCGGCCGCGCTCTGACAACCTATCGTGGATTTTTGAGCAAAGGATTCCGCCTTGCGGCCGTGTTCGATACCGATGCCGCCAAAGTGGGCCGCAAATTCGGCGAACTTGAAATTCAACCGATGGCGGCGTTGCCGCAAACGGTGCAGGAAAAGCAAATTCGTATGGCCATTGTAGCTGTGCCGCCCGAAGCGGCGCAGGATGTCGCCTCGCAGATGGCTGCCGCAGGTATACGCGGCATTCTTAATTTTGCGCCCGTGTCGCTTAATGTGCCGGCGGATGTTGTGGTGCAAAGCGTAGACCTGGCCCTGCAGCTTGAGCAACTTTCATTCCGCATGAGTCTGGGCCGCACAGTGGAGCCGTTTGGGCTTTCGTAAAACCATGGTACCTGCGATGTTCGGGGTGTTTTGTGGCGGCAATTCGCATAAGCCTGTATGGCGATTCCATGACTGAATACCTGCACCGCCCGCCGCGAGCGCTGGCGCAGGTGCTGGCCAATGAGGCTCCGGGACGCGAGTTTGAACTCTTTAATTACGGCATCGGCGCTACCCGGGCCGAGTTGGTGCTGTATCGCCTGCGCTATGAATACTGGTATGGCCGCGAGCGAATGGTTCCGCTGAATATTCTAAAGCCTGATGTACTGGTGCTTGAGTCGTGTGCATTCAATAACTCCAGCGACCAACAGGCCGGACTGGACAACTTTATAAGAATTTGGGACGAAATTATCGCCGACTGCCGCGAACTTGCTCCCAAGGCCCTGCTGCTGACGTGCCTGACGATACCATCTTCGCCGCATAAACCTGACGAACGGGCCAACAGACTTTTTTATCATGCGGGTGCGGAGATATTTGCTCTGCGGCACCACTGGCGCGTCATTTATCAACAGGCATTTGCCGACTGGGCCGTGCATCGCAGCCTGCCATTGGTAGACCTGCGGCACAAAGTGCATGAGTACGAATCACAGGGCGTGCCCCGCTCGCATTGGATAGCCGCCGATGGCGTACACCCCAATGCGATGGGTGTGGAACTGATATCCACTGAAATTGCCCGCGAGGTTGTCCGTCTTTGCCCGGAGGCCGCTCCATGAATCAGCAAACGCCGCCGGCATTAAGTGCGGAAGGTTCCACGCCGCACCGCCACCACCATAACAAGGTGCTGTTGACCATTGCGATCTTCAAGCTGCTTAAAGCTTCCGCCGTGGCTGCCGCCGGTGTAACGGCAATTGTATTTCGCAATGCGGACCTCGCCAAAGCGTTTAGGCAGTGGGTTAACTACTTCAGGATGGACGCACAAAATCACTTCATCAACAGTGTGATACAGAGGCTGGCGAGCGTTCATGCGCATCAGCTCGAAATGCTTGCTGTGGGCAGTTTTATTTATGCCGCCATGTTCATGGTCGAGGGCTTGGGCCTTTACTTTGAAAAGCCCTGGGCCGAATACCTCGTGATTGTGAACACGTTTTTGTTGGTGCCGGTGGAAGTGTTTGAGCTTATTAAAAAGCCGAGTTGGGTAAAGGTACTGCTTCTTGTTGGCAACCTTGCCATCGTGGCTTACTTGATTTATCTGCGCACGAAAGCGATACGAGCCAAGGTGCTGCAGCGCAAAGCAGCCTTAGGCCGGTAAAATATCCCGCTTTTCACAGCAAAATAAGGCGGCGGCAGTTGGCCGTGAACAAGAAACCTTATAGTCTGATCGTCAGTACCGGATGGTTCAGTTGCTTCGCAGCGTACTGTATGCAGGCATCAATATCCTTTGGCTCAAGGTCGGGTAATGATGCAAAATTTCCGTCCGAGACGCTTTCACGGTACGCAACTCCAGCGCCTGTTTATCACCAAAGAGTGTCAAACCGATGCAAGGGCTACCGTATATTGTTGGGAATTAAACAATATTCAATCTCCATCATCCCAGTCTTAATTCACGCAGGTTGCCAAAGAGTTTCTCAAACCGAACTTACTCCGCTGGTTTGGCGTGCCACGCAACAATCCCCGATGTAAACTAATAAGTTAAGTTTTTGCCGTTGGCACGCCATATTCATAAGAAGGATTGTTTTAATGAACACAGGCGAAATGAGCAGGCGGGAGTTTGTACAACTTGCCGCCTCCGCAATTGCGCTGACTGATGCCGCACGATTCACGCCGGCTGCAAAGGCCGCGTCGCTGCCCGAACTGCCTCCGCCGCAAGTTATCCAATGGTTGGCGTCGCCCTCGACCCGCAGACGCGAGTGCCTGAACCGCGACTGGAAGTTTCTGTTGGGTGACAACCCTCAGGCCGCGGCCCCCGGCTTTTCGGACAACGACTGGCAGGCCATCGGGTTGCCTCACTCGTTCAGTCTGCCGTACTTTCGGGGAAAGGACTTTTATGTCGGTTTTGGCTGGTACCGCAGGAGCATTGCGTGGCGCAGCGAATGGGCCGGTAAAAATGTATCGCTGGAGTTTGAGGCCGCTTTTCAGGACGCGGAAATCTATATTAATGGGCGACAAGCAGGTCTTCACAAGGGCGGTTACACCAGCTTTGAAGTTGATATTACGCATTATTTAACACCGGGCGAAAATCTCCTGGCGGTGCGCGTCAACAATTTATGGAACCCGGAACTCGCCCCACGCGCCGGCGATCATATATTTGATGGCGGCCTGTACCGCAATGTATGGCTCGTTGTGA
>JAJXZA010000189.1 GCA_021780285.1 Planctomycetota bacterium | reverse complement strand
CAAGCTTTAAGACACCAACTTACAACAAATTGGCACCGCTGCAGCCTTCGACGCCATACGCCAATACAATTTTGTGAATTTTGAGGACGAGACAACGCAACCGGCTCGTAAGGCTTTGAGCAACTTACATCACCAGCCCCGAGGGCGGCCGGTCGGCCTTGGCGGACGCCCATTCTTTATTAGGCTCTTTGCCCATGCGAAAGAGCAGTTCGCCGCCGGCAACAATGTCGCCGTGCGTGATCCACGATTTCGTCAACTCCTTGCCGTTAAGCTCCACCGACTGGATATACATGTTTTGGGCGCTGTTGTCGGCGGCGATAATGCTGAAAACTTTGCCGCCAACCGGGTTGCGAATGTTCACCCGATTGATCAGCGGACTGCCGAGCACATATACGCCGGTGGCAGCGTTCACCGGGTAAAAGCCCATGGCTCCAAGCGCAAACCACGAGGAAATTTGCCCGCAATCATCATTGCCCGGTATGCCGTTGGGCGTTGCGTTATACAACCCCAGCACGCGGCGAACCCAATACTGGGTTTTCCAGGCCGCCCCGGCAAAGGGATATAAGTAAGGAAGGTGATTGCTTGGCTCATTGCCCTGGGCGTCCTGCCCGACCATGCCGCTGATATCCGGAGGCGAATGGCGGACATAGGAAGGAGCCTTAAACAGCGCGTCAAGCTTGGCGATAAATTGCGCATCGCCGCCGTATAAATCAATCAACCCCTGCACATCCTGCATGACATTAAAAGTGGCCTGCCACGCATCGGATTCCGTATAGTCGTGCCAATATTCTTGCGCGGGCTGGAAAGGTTCGCGCCACTGGCCATTGGCCAGCTTGCCGCGCATAAAGCCGGTCTTGGAATCAAAAATGTTGTGATAATTCTGGCCCAGCTTATAGAACATCTGGGCATCATCGTGCTTGCCCAGCATTTGCGCCATAGCGCCCACACACCAGTAGTCGTATGCAAAATCCAGCGTGCGCGACACCGACTGCGCTCCCGGAGCTGATGCAACATAGCCAAGCTTGCGGAACTGCTCTTGAAGTTGCTGGTTGCCATTGGCTGTAGCGCCCACGAGCGCCGTATCGCGCATGGCGGCATAAAGCCTCTGGGCGTCAAAGTCGCGGAATCCGCGGGCATAAGCGCCGGTGATCATGCCAACCACATGAAACCCCGTCATGCACCAGGTTTCGTTGCCCCACAGCGGCCACACCGGCAGGGAATGCTGGTTATACCGCTCTTTGAGTTTTTCGTAGTCGTCGAGCAGCGTTTTGATGATGCCGCCTACGCGGTGCGGCTGCATCAGCATGATGAACGGAAACTCTCCGCGGTAAATATCCCATATCGAAAGCGTGGTGTACTTGGTAAAGCCGGGATTGGGATAGTTGCGGTGATCCTGCGCACGGTAGGCGCCGTCCACATCGTTAAACGTCGCCGGGGCCACAAGGCCGTGATATGCGCCGGTGTAAAAGGTGGTGGCAAGGTCGGCGTCGGGAAGCTTTGCGTCAAGTACTGAAAGGGCTTTATCCCAAGCAGAGGCGGTCTGCCTCGCTATGGAATCAAAGTTCCAGTGCGGAATCTCAGCCCGTAAGTTCTTGCGAGCGCCCCTGATTCCCGTGCACGATATGCCCACCCGCACCAGCAGCGGCCGGCGACGCAGCACCCCGTGCGGCCAATGAAAAATCGCCCGAACCTGGGTGCCGCTGATCTTTTTCATACCCGCCGGCGACGCATGCTCTTTGACGTTGCCATCCACATTGGTTTGCAGCGATTGAATCGGCTCGCTGAATTCTATGACAAAATAAACCTGCTTGTCGGCTGCCCAGCCACGCGTGGCACGCATGCCGCTGACGCGCGTAGGACTTTCAACCGTGAACTGAGCATGATAGACCGTTTCGCCGATGCCATGGACGAGGTCCAGCATCATGCCGGAGACCGAACTCGGAGCAGCCTTTTCATTGAAAGTGTAGCGGTGCATGCCACAGCGCGTGGTGGCGGTAAGCTCCGCCTTGACGCGCGGCGCATCGAGATAGACGCTGTAATAGCCCGGCCGCACGACTTCACTATCATGGCTGAAGCTCGACGCATAGCCCGGTTGCCGCGAAACCCAACCGGAACCACCACCCAATGCTCCGGTCTGAGCCGTATGCTCGGCACTTCGCCAGTGTGCTTCCCACGCCCAGTTAGCGCCCTGCACCATCGGCATAAGAAGTACATCGCCGAGGTCACTGGCGCCAGTACCCTGCAAGTGGGTATGGGTAAAACCGCGGACGAGATCATCGGTGTAGTGGTAGCCCGAGCAATGATCCCAGTTATAAGTTTCCCAGCGACCATTCCACTTGACTTCTGGCGGGCCGGCAGTGTCGGGGCTTAGCTGTACCAAGCCAAAAGGCGCGGTAGCCCCCGGAAAGGCATGTCCATGCCAACCGGTGCCAATTTGCGGATTTACATTCCGCAGGATACCACCAAGCGAAAAAGTGGAAGGCACCACCGCCCCATAGCCCCGCCGCGCCGCCACCCCGCCGGACACCGCCGCAACCGCGGCAGCCGCAGCAAATTGCTTTAATAGCGTACGGCGCTCGAGAGCGACCGATTGGTATAAAGACTCTTCCATAAATACTCCTGCGGAATTAAGGTGTATTTGCAACCATTAATGACCGTACTATAGCCGACTGTCTGGCGGTTTAACAGGGCCATTGGTGCGGTCTATATAACATTTTTTACCACCGGGTGGCGCGGTATTTTCCCCGTGCTTTTTTCGCCATGGGCTTTCTTCAGTAATGTCGCCAGCGCTTCGGGTGTTACAACCTTGATGCCTCGGCCTAATTTGCCGATACCGGATTGTGCAGCCGCGCTTGCGCGGCAACCAAATGATGTAGCCCCCCCAGTAACACCGGCGAAAGCGGAGTTTGGGCGCGGCTTGATTACGTTTGATGAATCGCTGCGACACCACAAGCAACGCTTGCCGCAGTCCTGGCGCTGCAGCCACCGGTCGCCTGCCGGGCACCGCGATGAATCCCCTTGGATTTACAGTTTGATTGATATTTTTTCGTGTTGTCACTGGTTGCTCCTTTCAAAAGGGATGAAAGGCCATGCTGATAAACTATATTCAGCATTACGTTGTGCTGTTGTTCGAATGATCGCCCGTTTCCTTCCGCAGTTCCGCGATACGCCGCAACAATTGCTTTGTAAGATCCTGGTACCCGGGCCGGCCGTAAAGGTTGTTAAGTTCGCCGGGGTCTACCCGCAGATCGTAAAGCTCGTACTCGTCGGCAAATTGGGGAAATTGCGGCATCTTATGGTAATGAATCAGCTTGTACCGCTCCGTGCGAATGCCCCGGTGCGGTCGTACATATTCCGCCCAGGGGAATTCAAAGTATTCATAAAGCCAGTCTTTACGCCAATCTGCGGGGGACTGCCCCTTCAACAGCGGCACAAGACTGCGCCCGTGTGTAGGCGTTTTTAGCGGTACATCCGCCAAGTCCAGAATGGTCGAAAGAAAGTCAATGTTCAGCGCCATCTGCTCGCACGTGCTGCCCGCTCTTACCACACGGGGGTAACGCACTATCAGCGGCACGCGGATGGAGGGCTCGTACATCAATCGCTTGTCATACATTCGCCATTCACCCAGGAAAAAGCCGTGATCGGAACTGAGGATTACCGCCGTATCATCAAGCGTACCGGCTTTCTCCAATGCGCGCATGACGCGCCCGACATTTTCATCATTATCAACCACACCGGCGTAGTGATTTTTGACCACTTCCTCCAGCGTTCTCGGGTCATCCTCACCGAGCATCGTGGTGCCAATCTTGTTGCGGGCATTCACCACAGCGCTGGGTTTGCCGGGGTAAGGCGGATTTTTTAAGTCATCGTCAAACGTGGACGGCTTGGGAATTTTCACTCCATTGTAAAGGTCAAGCAGCCGGCGGGGGCGGTAAAACGGAGCGTGCGGGGCGTTGAACCAGATGAACGCACAATAGGGTTTGTCATGTTTTTGTTTAATCCATTCCACCGCCTTCGTGGTTACCAGATCATCCACGTAGCCGTCGTAGGTTTTGGGTATTGACCAGTTGCCCGCGACACATTCGCGTAGAACCGGATGATTGTAGTCGGATATCCAGCCTCTGAAGCCGAAATAATAGTCCCAGTAGCGATCTTCCACGTTCACGTTGGCCCGGCCGAACATGGCAACCTCGTAACCGGCCTTGCGCAACAGGTCGGAAATCAGAGGAATATCCTGCGGGATAACCTGCCCCATCTCTTTAAGCTCACCGGTTGTATGCGCGTTATCCACGACAGTGTTGGTATGTGTGTAAAGCCCCGTGAGGGCTGTCGCCCGCGAAGGCGCACATAACGCATGCGTGACAAAGGCATTTTTAAACACCATGCCTTCCCGGGCCAGTCGGTCATGATTTGGTGTCTTTATGATCGGGTTGCCCATAAAACTGAATTCATCCCAGCGCACTCCCTCTCCGTAGAAAAATACGAAATCAGGCCTGCGGCCTGCAGCACCAGTTTGAGCATCCGCCGCTCCTGCCAACATTCCTGTTAGCGCCAGACTCCCAAAAGCGCCGGCGCCGGCTTTAAGAAAGTCCCGGCGCGATTGTTCGGTTCCGTGTTTTTCAGCGTCCGTCATAATTTTTTCCTGTTTGATAGAGGTCTTATTATTCATAACCAGTCACGCCCCTTATGGCAGACCAGATTCATTGCATCTCATTTCGATTGGCTCTGTATTGGGGCCGCCTTTGCCTGATCGAGTAATATGGCGAGCTGCGCCGGCGTTACGACGTGAACCGATTTATTCAAATTCGCCGCACAATAGGCCGCAGCATCGTAAACACTGATTTTTTTTCCTTTATCGCCTGGCTCGATAAATCTTGACCACGCGTGCACGACAATCCAAGTGAAGCGGTCTTGTGACTGTTTTACCGGCCGGTGCGCCCAACGATCCAGCAGCTTCGCGACATACTTTGGCGAGCCGGCATATTTGTTGCTGGGCATATTCCATATTGATGCCAAGGCAGAAAGTACCGGCAGCGGACGGCCGTGCTTGCGCGGCAGCCAGATGATTTTGCCCCGCCCGGCAGCGTACGGGTTGTATTGAACGGCGAACACGGCATTCAGCGTTGGTAAATCAATCGCAATGCGCTTGTAGCCTCGAATGGCGGCACGGCTGTCCCACTTTTTGGCGCAAAAGGCCATCATCGTATGCAGCTTCAGCTTGCGCATAAACAGCCGCTGCCGCTGCAATACCGCGTCGAGCGGTCTTAGGCCCCCGCGAAGCGTGCCAAACTCATCAAGATAAAGATACCCCGACCAATACGGCACAAAATTGTCCTGCCGGGTAGCCGTTTGTCGAAGATAATCAACAGCATAAGGGCACACCTGCATGAGCGCTTCCGCCGGGATGCTCCAGCCAAACGGCATTTTTCCCCGATTTGAGTCAGCCCAGGAAGTTGCGTCGGTTTTAAATCCGCCAAGCGCCCAGGCGATGTTGTCTCCATCGCTGTTGATGAAGGCGACATAATGCAAATGACCATCATCTTTTACGGCCATAGGTAAAGCCGGGCGCTTCGCCAGCGGATACTTCAACCCCGTGATGCCGGAAGAAAGCAGAGGCAAATTGCGCACCCAATCCGCTGCGCAAACACGCAGGGCGTATTTGCTGGCCAAGCTGGTTACGCCAAATTCATCCCCATCCCACCCAACCACAATGCCGCCGGGCTGCATGAGCTTCACTGCCTGCCGATAGCCACCGCCCGGCCCATCGCTCACCACCATCGCATTGGCTGCCACAAGCTCATCGCGCAAATTTGGCTGCCGCGGTGAAAGCAACCCCAGGAGACGTGTTGAAAATCGTTTGTGCAGTTGGGTCAGCAGCCAAGGCATGTTTTTTTTGCGAACGTCGGCCAACTCGGGCAGATGGAACTTCTGCGCCTGTGCTGCGAGCCGATCATCAATTGCCACCGCCCCTAAAGGAGCACAGAGCGAGGTGGCCATGTTCACTGAAAAATCTTCCTCTGCGGGACGTTGCCGCTTAACCTTGGCAGCCGGCGCCGGTGAATACAATACATATCCCTTCAGGATGCCCTGCTTTTGCATTTGCCGCACCAGGGATTGCCAATCGGTTGATACCGGTGCCGGATAGCGGCGGTGATACATTTTGAACCAGCGCTGATAACTGGGTTGGCGGCTTTCAATCCAGATCATCGGACCAGCACCGGTCATTCGCGCATGGTACGCCGCCAAACCCGCCAGCGTTTCCAGAGCTATCTGCTTATCAAACGCATTGGGCCAACGCACAAGATATATCTTTGACGGCACCGGAAAGGTCGGCCACGATCGTGGCTCCGGTGCAGTACCTGCCGCAGCGGCAACAGAGGTAATACCCACTACAAGCACACCGGCGCAAATCGAGCAAGCTCGTCGGACTGTATTAAGCAGCTGTTGCATGTTCTCGTACCTCAATGCCATGACCAATATACACGAGGATAAGGTTCCCGACCGACAACACCATAGGCGCTACGGCGCGGCTTTGGGCGAAGGAATGGCGGGCATATCACAAGGATGTGGGGGTGCTGCTCACCCGCATGCCTGGTCGTTGCATCAAAGACCAAGCTGCAATGTGTAGGCTACAGTAAGCACCGA
>JAJXZA010000400.1 GCA_021780285.1 Planctomycetota bacterium | reverse complement strand
GGGGGCAGGGGGCGGGTGGAAGAAACCGCCCCATGCCGCACAGCCCACCTGAATAGAACAAATGGTCCCATTACCATGGGCCTTACCTCACACCTTGGGTTGCGGGCATAGCCCGCGCTATGATCCCACCGGCGGTGTGGCGTCGGTAAAAGCGCTATTTTCATCCATTGGCAATCTCCTTTTGCAGCATGGCATCCCACATCAGTCGAGGGTCGAAGCTGCGTGCGGCAAGCATGGTAAATGCCACTACCAATGCAAACGGCAGGGCGGCACGTCCCACATGTACTTCCACCACACCCCGAAAAGACAGCAAAGGCGCCATCAATGCCACAATAAATGGATCCACATTGGACCATCGTCCAATACTATGGATGACATGGTACAGTCGGGTACGCAATACCAGATGCTTTCTCGATGGGTGCCGAACGCTCACAAGCATCCAACTCAAACCAAGGAGCTTCAGTAGTGGAATCAAAATGCTGGTGATAACGATAATAATGGCAAGTTCCCAGAAACCGGCATTGATGAGTTCCCGGACACCTTCGATAATTGAATGCCATTTGATGCCGCCCGGCTGCAAGGTGTAACTCATCGAAAAATAGTATGCTGGAAAATAAAGGATATAACCCGCTATTACCAGCGCAGCCGTGCGATGCATGGCGTATTCTTTACGTAAACGAAGTCGCTTTGCGCAGCGCGGACAGCGGCAACCCTGATAGATCCGGGGAAGCGTCATGTTGCACACTTCACAACTGATGGCAGGTTCCCTGCCGCTGACGGGGCGATCCGGCATAATGGCTCGCCAAATTCGATGTGAGGACAGGCACCAGGGGCTCAGCATGTGCAATCCTGCCACCATAATCAGACACCATCCGCCCCATTCAATATGTCCCTCCAACTGAACGTTTGTCCGCATGTACACCACGAAGCCAGCCAGCACCAGCACATCCGGCATCGCCCATAATTCAATAGCCTGGGCCAAACGAAACATTCGCCCCACCCGCGACGAACACCGACCTCTACGGATGCAGCCCAAGACCAGCAACATCAACGCGGCCCGCACAAATGGAAATACAATAGCGAAAAGCGCAAACATGATGGCCAAAACCGGCCAGTGATCGCTCCAGAGCGCCGATACGCCGTTGCTGATATAGTTGACACGTGATTGCGTCCCAAGGGAAGCCTGCATCAGCGGCAATAGATTTGCCGGGAACAGCAATACAAAGATGGCCAACGTCCAGGCCAAACCCAGGGTCAAATCCATCGGCTCGACGGTATCCAGCAGGCTTCCACAGCGCACGCAGAACGCGGCCGTGCGCTCGGCAAGCTTGCCTACATGCTGCTCTGTGCCGCAATGCTCACATGTCACCGCCATAGCATTAAGCCCCAGGTAATGCGTCACGCTCGACGATATAATGCCGATGCGCTACTTAGCAATGCTCTACCGATTGTAACGCTTGCTCATGACGCGATAAACCTGCCTCGGCGACGATCGTTTGCACTCCAGCACCCCACCGCAGATGGCTATGCGGACGCATCATCGCAGAAACGTTAACGGCTTAACATAAGACTGAGGCATTCACCTCGTTGTTGCAGGTTGTATAGGCCGGTATTGAAGTCGGCACAAGAGCCATGAATCGTCTGACTAACGGCTTTGCCGGCGCTGGCGCATCTGTTCGCCTATGGCGGTCAGGGCCTGCGGCGCCAACACACGCGATGCCAGCGGAAATATTTCCTGCTCTTCCATGGCAATATGCGGCTGGTACAAGCCAATCAGCGACGCGATAAGGCCCTTTAGTTCCCGCCGATTCTCTTCGGAAATAACGCCGGTACTCAGCCACTCTTCGGCAAGTACGCCAAGGCGCTGATGCAACTCTTCGGCAATGACATGATCGGCCGCAAGGCGATTCAATTGAACGACAGCCTCCGCCACCGCAACGTTACAACTGGCCAGCATCGCCGGAAGCAGCGATTGCTCTTCATCCTGGTTGTGCCGGGGACCGGAGATTTTGAAATAGTCGAGCGCAGCTCGCAGTGCCGCACGATTTTGCCCGTCGAGTACAGGGGCCTGCGCAACTTTTTGAAGCACCAGCAGAAATCGCTCGATGCGGCGGTGGCAATCCATCATCAGGTCGAGCGGGTGATTAAAATCTGCCTGCGGTTTGTCACCAATATTTATAGGCATAAAACAGAGCCTCTTACTAAACGTTGGGCGATCGCCCACCCGGCGATTGTTTGCCGCGCCGAATACGAAGTCCGGGACGGCGCTTTTCTATCACTGCGGTAGACTCGGCGAGAGCAGCCAACTGCCCGGCTGTCGCTCGATTTTGTATGGCGCCAAACAACACGCGTTCTTCCCATCGTATGTGGTCGTGGAGCTTTTGCCCCAACTCTTTACACCACGGGCCAGACGGCGGCCGGCTTGCCGACTTCAACCCGCCGGCTTTAGCGAGCGTGCGAATTTCATGATGCTCGTGCCGCAATTGGACGATTTCGGGCGGCAACATTAAGCCGATTAAGAGTTGCTCTTCCTGCGTAAAGTGCTCGGCAATTTCGGCATTCCAGCAGTCATAAAAATAGCTTACCGCAGCCGCACGAGCGACCGAATCCCCGGCTGCGGCGTCCACCAGACGATTGGCGGCCTTGAGACCAATAAAATGATCGCGTGAGAACGGCTGCAGGCTTTCGTGGCGTTTTAGCGGGGGATGATGGCGTTGAGCAGTCATAAACGCGACCTCATGTGTCTTTGCCACCTCGCATCTTAACAGACGGACTGGCGGCAACATAACCGACAGCATCATAATACACTATTTGTATCTAGAACTACATAATTGTTTCTGCTATGCTGTATTTAGAAGGCCGGTATGAAGCCGGCCCAGTTAAACGCCAAAGAGGTGACATATGACCGCAGCTGCATCCCAATCAAGTCTTAACCTGACCGATACGGTCGCCGAGTGGGTGCGTCAAGACCCCGCACGCTCGCGCATTTTCGAAAAATATGGCATTGATTATTGCTGCGGCGGCAAGGCTACGCTGCAACAGGCCTGCAACAAACGCGGCCTGCAAACTGAAGAGGTGTTAGCGGCTTTGCACAGCGCTCAACCCATGCCTGACCTGTGCGATTGGAGCACAGCCACGCTAAGCGACCTTGCCAATCACATTGAGCAAACGCACCACACCTTCCTCAAAACCGAATTACCCCGCGTAGCCGGGCTACTGGGCCGGGTCGTCAATGCTCATGGCCCGCGACACGCCTGGCTGGCAGATCTTAAAGCGACCTTCGATCGTTTTGCGGCTGAAATGGAGGCACACATGTTCAAAGAGGAACGCATTTTGTTCCCGCGCATTCGGCGGATAGACGAAGGTGATCGCTCACAGGAAGTTGACCAGCCTGTAGCCATAATGGAGCATGAGCACGACCGCGCGGGAGCTGATCTTGAGGCCATGCGGCAACTGAGCAACAACTACACTCCACCACCGGATGCCTGCAACACATTTGTTGCCGCGCTCGATGCTCTGCAGCAAATAGAGAATGATACCCACCTTCATGTTCATAAAGAAAACAATATTTTGTTCCCCCGGAGCGTTTCCAGGGGACATAAGGCCCATGCGTAACGTTCGGCCAAACCAGCGCGCAATTGGTACATCGCCGCGCAAATTGGCTCAACCAATTTTCGCCCCCCCCACGACGCACGCTTCTGGCGCGAAGAGGCCCTTTGCCGGCTGCGGGCAGGTCGCGACAGATAAAATCGGCTTTGCGAACGGCAAATTTGGCGGTTGCCGGCAATCTGATCCACTTTTTTGTTGACGATTTTGACTGATGGTGGTATTAACCAAGGTTATTGGCGGGCTTTTTTGCCCGTGCGGGCACAGGATGGGCGGCTAATCCTTGCTCAAACAGGACTGAATATCTTTTATCGGGGTGTTTTGGCCATGGATCATAGCAAAACAGCAGTCCACGTGTCATCCCAAGGGGCATTGCAGCGGTTGCAGCGAGCATGCTTGAGTCTCGCGCTTACGGCAACGCTTGGGGGCTTGGCCGGCTGTGGCTACGGATCAGCCAATAAATCCGATTCGCAAGCCTTAAAGGCCAGCAACAAAGCCTCCAGACTCACCGCCAGCGCCGGCGACTTTCGGCCCAAAGCCAGCTTTCCGGGCATGTTAAGCCAACCCATCATGTCGCATAGCGCCCTTATGAGCTATGTGCAGCAACAGAAGCATCAGGCGCGGTACAATCCTTCGGCCTATCTACAGCCACAGTCAGTCGAGCGAGATCTTCATACCGCAGACCAAATACTCCGCGAGGCGCTGCAATCGCCCGAAATGAACTATCAATATAAAGAGCTTCTTCTTAGCCAAGCGGGTTTTGTTAAACTGGCAGAATCGGAGCGGGCGCTGCTGAACGCAAGCGCCAAGGTAAACAACATACGATTCCAATCCGATCATGTCGCGTTGGAGTCGCTCAAGGTTGCCGGCTATCAGGCTCAGATGGCCCCGCTGCAAACCGCCGCGCAAGGCGGCAATGCTTATGCTTCGCAGCTTGCCGCCGCGCAGCAGGCCCAAAGCCAAGCGGCCGCGACTGCTCAAACAGCGGCGGCCCAGGTGGCCGATCTTCAGGCGAAAATCACCCGCCGCAAGGCCGATCGCATCTCGCTCATCAGCCAGGGCATGGCTCTGCAGGATAAGTCGCACGTTACCACCGGCGAAGCGTCGCTGGCGCTATTTAAGCAATCGGTGGCCAGGTTCCATACCGCCGCTGCGCTAAGCCAGCAGGTTGAAGACCTGAACCTTCAGCTTGCCAACGCCCAGGCAGACGCCACAATGGCCGCGTCCGCTCTGGCGGCCGCCAAGCGGCAGGTAAGCGATCTGACCGAGGCCGACAAGGCGGCCAAAGCCTATGCCGCCGGCATGAGCGAGCAGGCCCAGGCGCTCACCGCACGGGTACAGGCCCTCATCAATAACCCCCACAGCAAAGTGCCTACTCTGCAGCAACAACTGGTATCTCTCGAATCACTCTATCATTCAGCCGACAAACAGGCCGCAGCAGCGGCATCGGCGGCGCGCAGTGCGCGGCACAATTTAAGCCTCGCCGCCAACGAACAGAGAATGCATTACGTTGAAGCGCAGCAACTCACCGCCAAAGGTATGAGTGCATTTGACCCGCTGGTCACGGTTCAGGAAGACAAAACCGCCGAATGCCTGCTGGACATTTATCAGGCGGTTGCCGACCTGCGGGCAGGCCAGGCAGATTGGCTTCGCGTAATAGCCGGCACGCTTGCCGCACAAACAGCCTCCGATGCCGGCAAGGCTTACGCGGTTGTCAGCAGCACCAGCCCTATGACCGCACCCACCAGCAAACAAGTTGAACAATACCGTACTGCCGCAACCGCCGCGCTCAAGCAGGCTCTGTCAGACCTGAAACAAGCGGCCATCGCCTACCCATCCGGCCAATCGCCAGTAAAATGGCTCACGCCGGCACTGAAATCTATTGTTGAAACCACCTACGCGGGCGTTACGAGCAACACAGCGCAGGCTGCCGCCCTGCTCTCGGCCGCCTCGGACGATGCCAAGGCCGCCAAACAACTTAATCCATTCTTGCCGTTTTGAGTGCAGCCGATCGAGCATTAGCCCGACATTGCTTTACTTTACCGCGACTCATCGGCCGCGATAGCGATATGCTTTCATCCGCGAGCGTACAAAACTCAGGTGATATTCATCGGTTTCAAGCGAGCGGCGGCGGCGAGCCATTTCAATGCGGCCAACGATGCCGGCCATTTGTGTTTCGTCCAGAGCAGATGGCTGCGACTGCAAAAGCCGGGGGATCAGCTCATTCAACAGCAGCACCGCCGGGTCGCGCGGGGTTTGAAACTTTGCTGTTCCAGTAAACACCACCAGTGACGTAATCGGCACACCCGGCATCTTGAGGCACGACTTAAGAGCCCGCACATGGCCTTGGTTCTGTCGCAGCGGATTTTGAAACTGCGACTTTCGCCGATACAGCACGTGCATCCATCGCGACTGACCTGCTTCGCCGAATATCCAACCTTGATAATGCTTGGTTTCAATAACGTACACTCCCGCGCGGCACACGAGAATATGGTCTATCTGCGAGGTGCCATCCGGTGTGGGCAGCGTGATATTGTTAATAAGCACATGCAGCTGACGAAACTTAGCCTCAATTTCATTGGCGACCAGCGCTTCACCCTTGGACGCAGCAATGCATGTTTGCCGACGCAGCAAAAACCCCAGCAGCAGGCCTATGGCTAAGGCGGCCAGCGTAAGCAGCGGTGCGGTTGCCGAAGCATGTCCCATCACAGGCATGGTACGAGCCGTATTTATGCCCCGTCAATGGTTGATCAAAAGTCGCGGCCCGGCAAGCACAAGGCAGGCTCCGGGCCGCATGATCTTATACCTCACGCATTCAAGATTGAAACATTATCAAAAGTCTGAAACTTAAGCGTCATCAGCGTGTTGAGTGATTGGCGGTGGAGGGTTGGAATTTGGTCAAGGCATTGGTCGATGGCGGCTTGGAATTCTTTGAAGTTCGGGTAGTGGCGGGAGTTGAGGGTTGTTTTCTTAACGAATTTCCAGAGCCGTTCGATCAGATTCAGATTGGGGGAATAGGGTGGCAGGAACAGCAGTTCAATGTGCCGT
>JAJXZA010000377.1 GCA_021780285.1 Planctomycetota bacterium | reverse complement strand
CGATTACTACGACGCCCGTATCGCTGGTCCGATCCGCCAAATTCTGCGCGAGCGCCATCTGCAAAAGACCATCCTCTGCTTGGTAAGCACCTATGGTATTCCGCTGCGCGTAACGGGCGGAGTTCCATCGGCTGAGCAGATACAGGAATTGATGGCAATCCGCCAAAGCTTGCTGCAAGAGGAACCTGTACTCCGGCGCGGCATTGAGCAGTTTGAAGCCATAAGTAAATCCGGAAAGCTGACTGGGCCTCTTAGCATGCCGCAACCAGCGGAACCGACGCCGGCCCCCGCGCCGCCCGGCACCACGGCCAAGGTTTCGCAGTTGCTGCAAAAACTACAAACCGCCTTGGCCAACGCCATGAAAAAGCTGAGCCAGCAACCCCCGGCAACCCTTGTGCCGGCAAATATTTTAAGCCTGCTGCAGCAGTATGTAGGCCCCGGAGGTTTGGTGCGAATGCTGCATGTAACCGGCGACACCGCGGCCGCCGAGGTCCAACGGACAAAAATGGCCGAAACGCAGGTTGCGGTAAGCGATGCGCTTAAGCAATTTCAAGTCTTGAATATACGGCGCTATCTTGAGGCCAACCGCCGAAAAATGCGTGACCTACAGCTCAAGCTCTTCGGGCAAGTCGGATTGACTGAACAGTTGCTGTCAGATGAGGCCTATCTCAAGCAAAAACACCAGAACGCGGCCTTGGACAGCGACCTGATGATGCTATGGACGCCCAATCTGCCGCACATAGGCTGGGAGTCCAACCCGATGTGCCTGACCAACTGGAGCCGCAGCCTGCAAAGCCAAATCCATGATCGCATCATGATGGTTTCGCGGCTTGACGGCCTGTCGCCCACCATGGTGGATGCCATGATAGACCGCGGCATTAAAGTCGAGCGCCAGGGGCTGCGCGGCATTGGATATTTTGATGCCCGCGGACTGCACGGACTGGATGGTTACAGTGCGTTTGACCGTATTTTGCGCCACACGGCCCGCTACCTTAAGGCCAACTCCAAGATGCCTATCGTACTGGACGACACACCAGCACTACTCCAGGCTAAAAACTGCCCCAATGCGGCCATTTACTGCGGTTGGTATTCGCTGCTTCATTATGTTGACAGCTGCCAGTGGCTGCCGGGATGCGTTGGCTATCATGTAGCGAGCTTTGAACTTCAGACGCTGCACAATCCGCAATTTCATGGTTGGTGCATCAATTTGCTGGAGCACGGCGTCTGTGGAACCTTAGGTGCGGTGGATGAACCCTATTTATTTGCGTTTCCCGATCCCAAGTTGTTCTTTGCATTGTTGCTGTCAGGCAAGTTTACGCAGGGCGAGGTGTACTATATGACCGTTCCGCAAACAGCCTGGCGAATAGCTTATGTCGGCGACCCGCTTTACAATCCGTTTAAACACTCACCGATGATTTCCGTTAATACGCTCAAAGCTGACCGTCTGCTGCGCCGCGCCTTTGAAGAAATGAAACGGGTCGAAGGCCCCACCGGGGAATAAGGTTTCCGTGGTGCACAAACCGTGCGCTACTGCTGCCCCAACAAATGGCGAATATCGCTGTTAGATACGCTCTTAAACGTGCCGCCGGCGGCTTTGGCAAGCTTCCGCAGTTGTGATTTGGCGCCATCAACCGTTACGGCATCGAGCCGCTCGGCATGGGTGCGGGCTTGGAGCACCTTAGCCGCCAAATGCGAGGGCAGCAACGCCTTGGCCGTGACGAAAACAATCTGGTCGCCGCCAAGGGCAAGAGAGTCCGTCATGCATTTAGTGGCACTGCTGCTGCCATAGACATTTACGTTCATGAGTTTCTGCAGGTCCGCTGCGGCGTCGGCTTTCGTAAGCCACCCGTGGCCGGGAATGGTTTGCAGACCCGATTCGGTCCAAAGCGCTATGCGAAAATGCTGGCCAACTCTCAGCGACTTTACTGCATGTGCTACCGCTTCGGCAACGTAGCTAAAGCTGTCCGTATTGGCCGAAGAACTATCCAGGCTGAAAACTATGTGCGACCCACTGAGGGGAATGGCCAGAAAAGCGGGGCCTTGCACCGCCCCCCCGCCCCCTGCGGAATGAGCAACCAGATTTTCGGGCGCTGCGGCTGAGCCCGAATTACTATTACTGCCATGTAAAACCACAACCGCGATAATGACAATAGTAGCAACAAACAGCACGCCTAACGCAATAAGGGCATAGAGGATATACAGATTGCTTTTGGTGGATTTTGTGGTTCGTCGGCCTGGCCTGTCAATATAAGCTGAAGGTGTACTCTCATCCTCTTCAGCCAGGCGGGAACTTACGGGCGAAGCCGCCATACCGCTCATCGGCGATGCCGGCCGCACCGGCGAACCTGCAAATGCCCCGCTTCCGGTGGGGTCTACCGGGCGGCGAATACCACCGGATGAGGGGCGATTTCGCGACAGCCCCGTATCCGTATTTGGCGCACTTGGTCGAGCCGAAACACCCGCGCCCGCCGGCGCCGCCGGACGTCCCGCTTTTTCGCTCGCGGCAGCTTCTTTGGGAACCTGCAGAAGCGCTCCGCAAAAGCTGCAGCGGCACACGCCACCTCGAAATCCATCGTCCAACTCGAGGACACGCGAGCATTCATGGCATTGTACCGTGATGGACATGCGTAAAATAACTCCCGAATGCTTGCTGCCGGCGGCGAGCTGACCTCTATCCCAAGACCCTGACGTGGCGAGAAGCCCGCCTGTCGCAAGGCACCAACATTGGCACACGCGCCAGCCCATGTATCATGGCAAGCTCAGGGCACTACGTCAACTTGCGAATATTTGGGGGACAGAAATGTTTTCAACCTTGCCAGCGCTTTGCCCGATACGCCGATATTGCCCACCGCCGCCGGCCTGCGCTGGATCATCAAACTTCGGCCATGGCCACGCCGCGGACTCATTAAAATAGCCCCTTGCGGCCATTCATTGACGGTGCTATCAGCATTGCCAGACGCCTCGTAAATGCCTGGACTCACCGGCAAAGCGTCGTCAAGTTCCATTTTGAATGAAATCACGTAAAGGTGATGCAGCATGATATCAATCCGATTCGCATGTAAAACAACCCTTGCATCAAACGGGCCTAATAACACCTTCACTGGCTGACCCGCCCGCAAATCGGCTGGATGCACCGCGGGGTTCAGTTCTTCGATGAGGGCCAGAGTCAAGCGATAGTCGTCTGCTATGCGTGCCAACGTATCACCTGCCGCCACGGCTACAATGCGCGCAGCCGGGTCATCCGGCAGCACCCCCGTGCCCAAGAGCGTGTGGGCGTTGAGTGCGGCCAACTCCTGCCGCAGTCCGACAGCCTCATGCTCTCCCAGCCCCGATATGCCGTTGAGCGCAGAGTTATACAATTCACGCGCCTCTAAAACCCGTCCGACGGCAAGATATTCGTCGGCTTGCATAGCCTTACGAACAGTCTTGGCGAGTAAGTCAGGTGATATGACCTCCAACGTGTCATTTCCGGCATCGGCTATGCTCGAGACCGTGCCCGGAGGAGCCTGCGTATTCGAGGCCACTTTTCCAATATATACACGCTGAAGAAATGACGCAGAGGGAGCCGGCGTAACCACTGCCGCCGGTTTAGATTGATCTTGCACCGATTTGTGCCTGCTCTCCAGCCGAACCTTCGCCAACACGGCCTGACGCACCCTCAAAGCCTGAACAAAGCCCCACAGGACCAATGCCCCAACCAGCAACCACAGCATAAGGCCGCGGTACAGTCGCATACGTGACGATGTTTGTCTCCAACGAGCCATGATGCAATAGTTTACCATTGACCCGGCGGCCGCAGACCATCGCTATCGCCTGTGCCCCGGACGCTAATGGGCTGTTGGCGACTCATGAAAGCAGTGTACGATTTCTTTATCTGTCACAATTAAATGCATGGGGACATCGTGCGGTTCCACCGGAATGCGATCCGCAAGCAACTGTTCGTGAAAGCACAAAGCCACACGGACTCCCCGAATATCTTTGCCGGAAAAAAAGCGGTCGTAGAAGCCTTTTCCCCGCCCCACCCGATAGCCCCACCGATCAAACGCCACGCCGGGTACAACCACCAGGTCTATCATCCGGGGCGAAATGGGACGTCCCTGCACCGGCTCCCGAACGCCTGCAGCAAGCGGATGCGGCCTGGTTTCAAGCGAGGAAACCTCCACCGGCTCCATTTCGGATGTTTCCCAAAGAACGCGCGGTCCGGCGATTGTTTTACCCTCGTTCCACGCATGCAGCGCCAACGTTGAGGTTTCGACCTCGCTATGGTCGGAAAAAAATATCATGATCACTTGCGCATCATGAAACTCGCGCGTTGTTGTAAGCAAATTACACGCCGCCAGCGAACGGGTATGGCGCTGATCAACGGTAATTTTTTTCAACTCGGCCTTCATTCGGGCGCGAATATCAGCCTTGTTCATGCTTCCTCCTCGAAGCGCTTGCCATTACCTCTTGCCGCCATCGCTTGGGCGCGACCCGTCCGGCGCCATTCGCCCTAGTTGCTCGAGATACCGCCGCAACTCCCGCTCGTGGCCACGCTCAGTGGGTAGATAATAGTGCTTTTCTACGCCAAGGTACACCTGTGGCACATAACCCTCCGGAAAGTCATGTGGATATTTGTACCCTTCGTGGCCGAGCGATTTGGCCCCCGCATAATGCGAATCGCGCAAATGTCGCGGCACTGGCAGGGTGCGATGCTCCCGCACGTCGCGGGTCGCTTCACTAATAGCCAGAGTGGCGCTGTTGCTTTTTGGGGTGCAGGCCATGTAGCTGACAGCCTGCGAAAGCGTAAGACGACATTCAGGCATTCCCACAAACTGCACCGCCTGAACCGCCGCAGCCGCGAGCACGAGCGCCATGGGAGCGGCATTGCCAATATCCTCTGAGGCAAAAATGGCGATGCGCCTCGCAATGAATAAGGGGTCTTCGCCGGCCTCGAGCATGCGTGCGAGCCAATAGACGGCCGCGTCGGGGTCGCTGCCTCTCATGGATTTAATCAGCGCACTTGCCGAGTCGTAATGTTCGTCGCCGGTGGGATCATACACCATAGCCTTGCGCTGAATGGACTCTGCGGCGATCGGCTCGGTAATTATCATTGGGCCTCCCTCCAATGCTTCGCCGCTTTGTCCCTGTGTACTGAGCACCGCAAGTTCCAGCGCCAGCAAGGCACGCCGGGCGTCGCCATCGCATTGCGTAACCCAGTGCCGCAGCGCCTCCTTGGTTATTGACACTTCTACGCCCGGAAAGCCGCGGGCTTTGTCGGCAGCGGCGCGCAAGATCAAATCTTGGATGTGTTGCGGCTCAAGTGCCTGAAATTGAAAAATTTGACTTCTCGAAACCAATGGGGCATTAACTGAAAAAAATGGGTTTTCGGTTGTTGCGCCCACGAGCACAATAACGCCGCGCTCCACATCAGCCAGCAGAATATCCTGCTGCGCGCGGTTGAAGCGATGAATCTCATCAAGAAATAGTACAGTGTTTTGCCCGGTTTGCTGCAACCGAAGTTGGGCCTCCGCCAGGACATCGCGTACTTCCCGTACACCCGACGCGGCCGCGTTAAGTTCTGCGAAATGCCGCCGTGTGGAACTGGCAATGATTTGCGCCAATGTTGTTTTGCCGGTTCCGGGCGGACCGTAGAAGATAAGACTGGTCAGGCGATCAGCTTCAATCATGCGCCGCAACAACTTACCAGGGCCAAGGATGTGCTCTTGGCCGATAAATTCATCCAGCGAGCGCGGACGCATACGCTGCGGTAACGGAGCGACCGCAGCAATGCGCTGTTCTTTAATGGGCGAAAAGAGGTCCTGCAACGCCGCGGCTCCCGCAAAATCAACTTCGCAAACGATTATACCGCGCCGGCCAAGCCATCGCGCTATGCGCATTTTGCACGGTATGGCAGCCGGAGAACTGCCAAACTGCCAAAGAATAATCGTGGTTTTGACTTGAGCATCCGTGCAACTTGAAGTGTAATGCAGCTGGGAACCTGCTGTGCAGTTCATTCACAGAACGTATGCATGTTCTAACGGGCGTATATGGTGATTGCCGCCTCCGGTAAGGCCCAACCCTATGAAAAGGAACCAGTTCCCATGAGTGTTCCAGATGATGCAGTTAATTCATCCACACAACGACGTAGCGGCCAAGAGCCTGGGCTTTGGCATCCGAAGCCCCCGGTACAGTTTGATTCTGCGTGGCCGCGATGGATCAAGCTGGCTGTGCCGCTGGTGCTCATGGTATTGGCTTTTTTTGTTGACTCACGCATTACGGCATGGACTCTGCATCACCCACTGACCGTCAAATCTGATGTAGGGTTGGAAGTCATCATGCTTGGCCAATGGGGTCAATGGACCTGTTCCATTCTCGTTATTCTCGCAGTTGCTTTAATTGATCGTGACGGCAAACGCAAGGCCCTTGCCATAGCGGTGGCGCTGCTTTCAGCTGTCATCGTCTGTTACACCCTTAAGGGACTTTTTGGCCGAACAAGGCCATGGGTACTGGCCACCGGACAATGGCACTTTATGGGGCCGGCGTACGGCTTTGGCCATGGGGCCAGCTATGAGTCGTTTCCAAGCGCTCATGCCAGCGGAGCCTTTGCTTTGGCTGCGGCTTTGTGCTGGTTTTATCCCAACGCTCGGGCTTTGTTTTATGGTCTGGCCCTGCAGGTTGCCGTACAGCGGGTGCTGCGAAAT
>JAJXZA010000015.1 GCA_021780285.1 Planctomycetota bacterium | reverse complement strand
GGGCAGATATATCTGGAGCCAGACCTGTTTTACGCGGGCGTGCGGCCCGCCGTAAACGTGGGTATCTCCGTGAGCCGCGTGGGCGGTTCAGCACAGGTAAAGGCGATGAAGCACAAAAAGGTTGCAGCGTCTCTGCGATTGGATTTGGCCGCTTATCGCGCCTTGGAAGCATTTACCCAAATTGGCACCGAGCTGGATGCAAGCACCCAAAAGCAGCTTGATCGCGGAGCTCGTATGGTGGAATTGCTTAAGCAGCCGCAATACCAGCCGATGGAAGTAGTGGATCAGGTTGCGGTAATATTTGCCGGCACGCAGGGCCTGCTCGATCAAGTGGCGCTGCGTGATGTTAGCCAATGGGAACGTGACTTTTTGGACTACTTTGCCTCCACCGGTGCATCTGTTCGCGAAGAAATCAGCACCAGGAAGGAACTTACGCCGGAGCTCGAAGCCAAACTTCTGGCAACCATTAAGGCCTTCTGCAACGGATCGCCTCTGGTTAAAAAGGTTCTGGATATAAATGCGCCGGTGGCAGCTTAGTTGCGAAGCGCAGGCGGCAGCAATGGCCGTCGCGCTGCGAAACGCGGGCCGCTGCAACGCGTAAATGTGTAGAGTTGTTTGGTAAGAATTTGTTATGGCAAAAGCACGCGAGATAACCCGACGCCGCAAAGCGGTGCGCAACATCCGCAAAATCACGAGGGTGATGCAGATGGTGGCCACCTCGCGCTTTCAAAAGGCGCTGCGGAGAGCCAAGGGCACGCGCCCTTATGTAGACAAGATCGCCGAACTCGTTGCGAGCGTAGCCGGCTCGGCCGGCCCCACGGCGCGGCACCCTCTCCTTAAACCGCGTGAGCGTATTCAACGCGTCGGCATTTTTGTGGTCGCCAGCAATCGGGGCTTGTGCGGGGGTTACAATGGCAACCTTCTGCGGCTTGCAATGAAGAGTATCCACGAGGCGGAACATTCGGGCGCGTCGGTCGAAATTTACGCGGCAGGAAAAAAGGCCGCTTCGTATTTCAGATTCGCCGGACGTAAGGCCGTTAATTTTTCCGTAGAGGATAATGCGTCCTACGCTCAAGTCGTCGAACTTACCGATCGGCTCACCGACGATTACATCGCCGGAAAAATTGACGCTATACGTATGGTTTACATGCACTTTATTTCTGTCGGGCAGCAGAAGCCGGTGGTTGTGGATTTGCTTCCGCTGGCGGCTTTGGCCAAACTGGCGGGTTCGGATAACAGCCCTGCAGCACAGACGCCCGAAAAGGTCGGCGGAATGGCCAAAGCACGGCCTAAGACCTGTTACGAGTTTACGCCCGATGGCGATGAACTGCTTATAGATTTAATTCCCAAGGCGCTCAAGGCGCTGGTATTTCAAGCTTTTGTGGAAGCGGCGGTTTCGGAGCAAATCGCCCGCATGGTGGCTATGGCGGCGGCGACGGAAAATGCTGAATCCATGAATAAACAACTTACGCGCGAGTATAACCGCGCTCGACAGAGCCAGATTACCAGCGAACTATCGGAATTAATGGGTGGCGTGGAAGCGCTTAGTTAGCCCAGCCTTACCAAGGCTCGCTGGGCGATTGATGAATCAATAAAAGGGGCCTTTAGTTAAGCGGCCCCGCATAATGGAGTACACTATGGCAACCAACGGCGTAATTTCACAGGTGATTGGCTCTACGTTTGATGCGGAGTTTCCGGAAGATAATTTGCCGGCAATTTATAACGCCATTCGCATTGACTCCGAGGCCGAGGCTGGCGGCGTGGAAGTACACCTTACCGGCGAGGTGCAGCAGCACCTCGGCGGCAACCGGGTGCGTGCCGTTGCCCTTGGTTCAACGGACGGCCTTGCACGCGGCATGACCGTGGTGGATACCGGCTCGCCTGTGACCGTTCCGGTCGGCCCTGAGACGCTTGGCCGTGTGTTTAATCTGCTTGGCGAGCCAATTGACAAAAAAGGCCCCGTCAGTTCGCAGCAGCGCCGGGCTATTCACCAGCCGCCGCCGGAGTTCAAAAATCTCGAACCAAAAACCAAGATATTTGAAACCGGTATTAAGGTTATTGACCTTCTAGCTCCGTATGTGCGCGGCGGCAAGACCGGTCTCTTTGGCGGTGCCGGCGTTGGCAAGACCGTCATTATTCAAGAGCTTATTGCCCGGCTTGCGCGGTTTCACAGCGGCTATTCCTGCTTTGCGGGCGTGGGCGAACGCACGCGCGAAGGCAACGATCTCTGGTTAGAAATGCAGGAAGCCAAGATTGGCGACACCGGCAAGAGCGTTATTGATCAGACCGTCATGGTGTTTGGCCAGATGAACGAGCCGCCTGGCTCGCGTTTGCGCGTCGCACTCTCGGCTTTGACAATGGCGGAATACTTCCGCGATGAAACCGGCGCAGACGTGCTGCTGTTTATTGACAACATTTTCCGCTTTACGCAGGCAGGTTCTGAAGTATCGGCTCTGCTCGGTCGTATGCCTTCGGCGGTGGGTTATCAGCCGACGTTGGCCACCGAAATGGGCGAATTGCAGGAGCGTATCACTTCGACCACGCGCGGGGCGGTCACATCGGTGCAGGCGATTTATGTGCCTGCCGACGACCTGACGGACCCGGCTCCCGCGACCGCGTTTACGCACCTGGATGCCATCACGGTTCTTAGCCGAAGCATTGCCGAGAAGGGTATCTACCCCGCGGTAGACCCGCTGGAAAGCTCCAGCCGCATTATGGATCCCAATTTCATAGGCGCAGAACATTACACGGTGGCCCAGGCCGTTAAGCGCACGCTGCAGCGCAATAAAGATCTGCAGGACATCATCGCCATTCTCGGCCTTGATGAACTAAGCGAAGAAGACAAGCTGACCGTGAGCCGGGCGCGCAAGCTCGAACGGTTCTTCAGCCAGCCATTTTTCGTGGCGGAAGTATTTACCGGCAAGGCCGGCTCGAATGTGAAATTGCCGGACACCATTCGCAGTTGCCGAGAAATTGTCGAAGGCAAATGGGATGAACTGCCGGAAAACGCCTTCATGTATGTGGGTACGGTGGAGGAAGCCGCCGAAAACGCCAAACGCATGAAAGATGCCTGATGCGGCCCCGTGGCGTGACGCGCCGGCCCGCGGTTGGTATAAACAATCGGCGGGTCTGACTTAAACATTTGCGGGCGTTGGGCTCGCTTCGCCAGGCTCGCAACTTTTCGCGGCGAATCACGATGGCATACCACACGCTCCAAGAGTTTCTGGCGGCACTGGATAAGGCCGGTGAGCTACGGCGCATTAGCGCAGCGGTAGATGCCCGCCTTGAGATTTCAGAAATTGTTGATCGTGTGAGCAAATCGCCATGTACCGACGGAACCTACGCCGGCGCTGGTGCTGCGCCGTTTGGCCCCATCAACCCGCGGCACGGAACGACCGGCATTAATCAGGCTCTCATTTTCGAAAATGTTCGCGGCAGTGATATTCCGCTGGCCATCAATACGTTTGGCTCACCGAATCGCCTGCAGATGGCATTGGGCGGCCAAAGCATCGAGGTGCTGGCGCAGCGCATCGCCGAATTGACCAAACCAGAAATGCCCGTGGGCATTATGGAAAAAATTCGCAAGGGAATAGACTTTTTGAAACTTGGCGGCTTATCGCCAAAAGTGCGCAGCGGGTCAGCCCTGTGCCAGCAGGTGGTGCATACCGATAGTGCGGATCTAACGCGATTGCCCATTATTCAATGCTGGCCGAAGGATGGCGGAAAATACATCACATTGGGCCAAATTGTAACTATGCACCCGGAAACCAAAGCCCGTAATTTGGGCATGTACCGTGTACAGGTTTTTGACAAACAGCTCGCGGCAATGCACTGGCATAAACACCACGACGGTGCAAGGCATTTTCGCGCCTGGGCGGCACAAGGCAAGGCGTGTCCTATCGCCATTGCGCTTGGAGGCGAAAGCGTGCTGCCGTATGCGGCCACCGCTCCGCTGCCTCCCGGCCTTGATGAGCATATGTTTGCAGGCTTTTTGCAGGGGCGGGCTTTGGAATTGACGCCCTGCAAAACGGTTCCGTTGGAAGTATCAGCCAATTGTGAAATTGTCATTGAAGGCTACGCTGATCCACAACAAACAATTCTTGAGGGGCCTTTTGGCGATCATACCGGGTTTTATTCGCTGGCTGATCAATACCCGGTGCTGCGCATCACGGCCATTACGCATCGCAAAAATCCGGTGTACCCAACCACAATCGTGGGCAAGCCGCCGCAGGAAGACTATTACCTTGGCAAAGCCACGGAGCGCATTTTTTTACCCCTGCTTAAGCTGATCGTGCCCGACATCCTGGATTACGACCTGCCGATGTTCGGGGTGTTTCATAACTGTGCCTTCATCAAAATTCGCAAGGAATATGCCTATCATGCGCGCAAGGTCATTCATGCGGTATGGGGCGCCGGTCAGATGGCCTGGACCAAATTGGTTATTGTGGTGGATGAAGATGTAGACGTGCATAGTGTGGACGATGTCATGTTTCATGTGGCGGCCAATGTTGATCCACGGCGCGATACGTTTATAGCGGAAGGGCCGCTGGATATTCTGGATCACGCGGCTCCGTTTGTCGGCGCAGGCAGCAAAATGGGTATAGACGCAACGCGCAAATGGGCAGGTGAGGGCCAGGTGCGCGACTGGCCGGAGGAAATATCCATGGATTCGGCCACGATTGACCTTGTTACCCGCCGCTGGAAAGAATATGGTTTCTAATAAAATAGCCGCCCGTGGCAAGCCTCCACAACCCCAGAATATCAACACACGTTAAAAGGACTGCAGTTGTGATTAAAACAAGATTTGCCCCATCGCCTACAGGATTTTTGCATGTTGGCGGCGCTCGAACAGCTCTTTTCAACTGGCTCTTTGCCCGTCATCATGGCGGGCAGTTTGTGCTTCGCATTGAAGATACCGATCAGGTGCGTTCCACCGCCGAATCGGCCGCAGGCATACTGCAGGACATGCTTTGGCTGGGGCTTAACTGGGATGAAGGACCGCAGATCGGCGGCGAGAAAAACAGCTATTTTCAAAGCATGCGCCTTGCGATCTATGAGGAATATCTGCAGCAATTGCTGAAAGACGATCGTGCCTACGAAGCGTATGAGTCGCCGCAGGAGTTGGCCGCTATGCGCAAGGTATGCGAGGCTGCCAAACGCCCTTTCCGATACCGACGCAACATGCCGGGACGCAGTAAACCGGGCGCCGGGCCGGCCGTACTTCGCTTTGAGATGCCGCATGAAGACATCACCTTTGACGATGAAATACTTGGGCCTATTACGGTTAAGGCCGACGAGCATGATGATATCGTCATTCGAAAGTCGGATAGCTTTCCGACGTATCACTTTGCGGTTGTGGTGGATGACCATCTTATGGGCATTACGCACGTGCTTCGAGCGCAGGAGCATCTGATGAATACGCCCAAGCATCTGGGGTTGTACAAAGCCCTGGGCTGGGCGCCGCCGCATCATGCGCACATGCCGCTGGTGTTTAATATGGATGGCACCAAAATGTCCAAGCGCGACAAAACCAAAGCCGCCCGGCAGGGGCTTTCGGCGTATGCCAGTCGGCAGAATGATCCAGACTATCGGCTGCTTTCCGCAAAAACCGGCGTGCCCGTGGAAGTCATCGCAGCTTTTGTCGGAAAGAAAAATGAAGACACGCAACTGGCGAAGAAACTGGCAGCGGCCATTGGCGTTGAACTGCCCGAAATAGATGTGCAGGACTTCCGCCGCAGTGGTTACATGGCCGATGCGCTGCTCAATTTTATTGCCTTGGTGGGCTGGTCGCCGGGGGAGGATCGTGAAATCCTTACGCGCGGGCAATTGCTGCAACTGTTTTCGTTGGGTGGAATTGGTAAAACCAATGGCCGCTTTGATCGCAAAAAACTTGCATGGATGAATGGCGAATATATTCGCGCTGCTTCGCCGGATGTGTTGCTTAATGCCTTGAATGGCTTTTTGGCAGTGAGCGATTATCCGCTTGCATTTGCCGATGAAGCTCTCAAACGCGACCTGCTGGAGATGTACAAGGAACGCACCGGCACATTTGCCGAGATGGCTCACAATGCGGTGTTTTTCTTTAACGAGCCGCAGTACGATGCCAAAGCTCTCGCCAAGCATGTAACCACGCCGGAGGCACAGACATTTTTATCACAATCGCTGGCGCTCTTGGAGCCGGTACATGATTGGACTTTGTCCGGCTTAGAATCTGCGATGGAACAGATATTGTCCCTGGGCGAAAAGCGGGGGGCTGCTGCCCAGGCGTTGCGGGTCGCATTAAGCGGTGGCCCGGTATCACCTCCGTTGCTGCAAACCATTGTAGCTCTTGGCCGCGACCGAACGCTTAGCCGAATAAGGGCCAACATTCGGCCGGCGTAATACCGTAGAACATCAGGGTACGCCTCACTCCGTTGGTGCATACCAGGCCTGCAGCTTTGGCGGCATCTTTGCCAACAGTTTGCCGGGCCAATTCCAGAGCAGTACGCTGCGTACCACAACAACGGCCAGCGTGCCGCCTGCGATAACATCCGAGCAGAAATGCGCATTTCGCAGCACCCGCTGTACGGCAACCTGCAGGGCCAGACCATAAAACAAAGCCCGAGCGTTGGGATAAAACCAGCACAAAGCCGCAGCCAAAGCAAAGGCTCCGCTGGCATGAGCGCTTGGAAATGACTGATAGCTGGCCCCATGACCAAAACCATACGCCGGCACCATAA
>JAJXZA010000076.1:3416-6742 GCA_021780285.1 Planctomycetota bacterium | reverse complement strand
TTTTACCAGCCGATCCATGGCTTATCCTCAATTGACCACTCAAAACGCCTGCGGAACGCCCCGAAGGCCTATTCATCCGCCATTATCCACAAAGCCAGAAAAATTGGCAGACCCCCGGCCCGCTGGTTTTAGAAAATTGGTTGCAAGGCGGCGCGGGCGGGGGTATCGTCAAGAGTCTTGGAATAAATGGGACTTTGGTGTACGTAGAGGCAACATGGAACCTGATTTGGCACTGTTGGCAACGCTCGGTAATACCTCCGTGGTAGGGCTGCAATGGGGGGATGAGGGCAAGGGTAAAGTTGTGGATCTGCTGGCGGAGCAGTTTGACTTTGCCGTCCGCTGGAACGGCGGCAGCAATGCCGGACATTCGGTTACGGTGGGTTCCAAACGCTATGCGTTTCATCTGATTCCCAGCGGCATTCTGCGGGCGCAGTGTGTTTCGGTATTGGCCAATGGCGTGGTGATAGATCCCATTCAATTGCTTCAGGAGATGGACCAACTGGCGCAGCAGGGCATTGCGCTTGGGGAGAATCTACGGATTTCATCGGCGGCACATGTTGTGCTGCCATACCATAAAAGGCAGGATGCACTTTCAGAATCGCGGCTGGCGGATAAAAAAATCGGTACTACAGCGCGCGGCATCGGGCCGTGCTACGCCGATAAGGCCACGCGATCCAACGCCATTCGCATGGGCGATTTGCTGGATGAAGCGCGCTTTAAGGAAAAACTGCAGCGGATCGTTGAAGAAAAAAATCATCTTCTCGCCGGCCTGTATGGCGATGTGCCGCTGGAATGGCAGCCTATATTTGAACAGTACAGAGCCTGTGCGCAGCAACTTCGGCCGCATGTATGCAATACGGTGCAGTTGCTCCACGAGGCGATGGCCGCAGGCAAACGCATCATGTTTGAAGGCGCCAACGCCATACTGCTCGACCTGGATCATGGCACGTACCCATTTGTAACGAGCAGCAATTGCGGCACGGGCTTAAGCGCCGGCACGGGCGTGCCCGGCTCGGCGGTAAAAAGTGTCTTGGGCATTGTCAAGGCGTATAACAGCCGCGTTGGAGCCGGCCCGTTTCCGACCGAGCAGGATAATGCCATTGGCGAGAAAATTCGTCAGCGCGGTCGCGAATTCGGCACCACCACCGGGCGGCCACGGCGCTGCGGCTGGTTGGACCTTGTGGCCCTGCGCTATTCGGCCCGGGTGACCGGGGCGACGGCTTTGTGCGTGATGCTGCTGGATGTTCTCTCAAGCTTTGACGAACTGAAGGTATGCACCGCGTATCGGTTGGCCGGCAAAACCACCGACTGGTTTGAGGCTGACGCGAACCAATTGGCGGCAGTTGAGCCGATGTATGAGACCTTGCCCGGCTGGCACGAGCCTCTGGACGCGGTTCATAAGGTGGCTGATCTGCCGGCCAATGCGCGGCGGTATTTAGATAAGATCGCGCAGTTTGTCGGGGTGCCTGTGCGCATTGTGAGTATTGGCCCCGCACGGCATCAGACATTGGTACAATAGCCATGACAAAAACCGGCTGCTGCCGCGGCGACTTGCCCCTGTGCGCCGGCTTTTACGGGCGCGTTTAACTTTGATTGAAGCTATGGACACACCGGCCCCACATACCAAGTCTTCGCAGCGCACTCCGGCTGAGGCCGGTATGCCGCGGCACATAGCCATTATTATGGATGGCAATGGCCGTTGGGCGGCAGCCCGTGGTTTGCCGCGGTATGTCGGGCATCGTACCGGCGCGGAAACAGCGCGAAACATTATTGAGCATTGTGCGCGGCGGCATCTTGAGCAGCTCACGCTTTACAGCTTTTCAATTGAAAACTGGAAGCGGCCCGCTGCGGAAGTTGCCCAGCTCATGCAGATTTATCTTGAGTATCTTGCCAGCCAGCGCCCGGTGATGATGAAAAACAACATTCGCTTCCGGCAGATTGGTCGGCGCGATGGCCTGCCCGACGATGTCTGCCGCGAGATAGATCGCACCATTGAGGCGCTGGACCGTAATACCGGCATGACGCTATGCCTTGCGGTGAACTATGGGTCGCGCGCCGAAATAGTTGATGCCGTTCGGGCCATAGCCCGCCGTGTGGCCGCCGGTGAATTATCGCCCGATGCGGTTGATGAGGCGCAGGTGCAGAAGCATTTGTATACCGCCGGCATGCCGGACCCCGACTTGCTGATTCGCACCGCCGGGGAAATGCGCATCAGCAATTACTTGCTCTGGCAGATCAGCTATGCCGAGCTTTATGTCACCGACGTGTTATGGCCCGACTTTACGCCGGCCGATCTGGATAAAGCCATTGGGGACTTTGCCGGTCGGACGCGCCGTTTTGGCGGGCTAAGTGAACCGGAGTGAAGCGGGCGGGTTGGTGCTCGGCCTTTTGGCCGGCTGAAGTGCGCCAGCCCTGATGTGCGGGGCCAACGGACAACAACCCGCGGCTGGAGATAGTTGCTTATGAGCGATGGCTCAAAGTCGTCAACTGATAATGTGCCCAGGACGCTGGACGATTTAAACGCCATGCGGAAGGCCGGCAAACCCATTGCCATGCTGACATGCTACGATTTTCCGACGGCGCGCCTATTGGCACAGGCGGGCGTGCACATCCTGCTTGTAGGCGATTCTGCCGCGATGACTGTTTTAGGCTATGATTCAACCGCAACAGCCACGCTCGATTACATGTGCTTAATAACGCAGGCGGTGCGACGGGGCGCACCGGGTCGTTTTGTGCTCGCAGACATGCCCGCGGGGACTTACGAAGCATCGGAGCCGGCCATTGCCGCCGCCAGCCGGCTCAGGGCCGCCGGCGCCGACGCCGTGAAGTTGGAGGTAGACCGTTCTCAGGTGCACATTATTGAATCGCTGGCGGGCGAGGGGTTTGTGCTTTGTGCTCATTTGGGGTTGCTGCCGCAGCGTGCGGCGGCTCAGGGCGGATACCGGGCGCATGGCCGTACCCGCACGGAGGCAGTGGAGATTATAGAAACGGCGGTTGCGATGCGGCGTGCGGGTGCTGCCATGCTGCTGCTGGAAGCCGTTCCTGACGCTGTGAGCCAGGCTGTTATTTCTCAGGTAGATTGTGTGGTGCTGGGTTGCGGCGCCGGCAAAAGTTGTCATGGTCATGTGCTGGTATGGCATGACCTGCTGGGTTTTACGGCTAAACCCGCCAAGTTTGTCGAGACATTTGCTGATGTGCCGCCCCTCATGCTGCAGGCTGCCAAGCGCTATGTCGCGGCGGTGATGCATCGGCAGTACCCCGCCGCCAAACACGAATATTCCATGAAAGAGCCATTACCGGAATCATGGCCGCAGCTTATCGCAAAT
>JAJXZA010000076.1:0-3406 GCA_021780285.1 Planctomycetota bacterium | reverse complement strand
AGGGGTAGCTAAGGCGCGACCGGCAGTATTGCCCGCCGCGGGCGAGCAAGATGGGTGGGCGAGGGGCTATTTCGCAACTGCGGGTTTGCGCATCAGGGGCAGAGCGAAAACAAATACAACAGGCGGCAACAGGAATGGTGTTGCGGCTGCTAATGCTGCGTGTGTAGCTTGGCCCGAAGTATTGGGTATTTTTATAATTGGAGTGCTGTATGAAAAGCAAAGTTAAAGCGTTATGGGCCGCCTCGGTTGTTGCAGGCGTTGCTCTGGGTGTTGGAGTGGCAAGCTGGAACGTGCTGGCCACAGCCTCGGCTGCAAGCTCCAGCGGGCAACCGACACCGGCACTGGATCCGGGCCTTGTGGCGCAGGGAGAGGGGCTTTCGCGGGTATTTGAGGCAATTCACCATTCAATTAAAAATGCTGTGGTCAATATCAGTGTTATTAAGCACATGCCCGGCACAGGGGCTATGCCCGAGCTGCAAATTCCTCTGCCGTTTCGCAAACTGCTGCCGCCGGGCGCGATGCCAATGCCCACTCCCGGCCAAGGCGAAACGCTCTATGGCACGGGCAGCGGCGTAATCATAAGCCCGAAGGGGTATATCGTAACGAACAATCATGTAGTGTCGCATGCCACCAAAATTACGGTTACTCTTTCTGATGGCCGCCATTACAAGGCGAGCGTCGTTGGCACCGATCCCAAGACCGACCTGGCAGTTGTTAAAATCAGCGCACCAGACCTCACGTATGCCCACCTGGGCAACTCCAACCATATGCATGTGGGCGATTGGGTGCTTGCGTTTGGATCTCCGTTGGGCTTTTCGCAAACCATGACCCATGGAATCATTTCTGCCAAAGGTCGCACCCATGTAAATATTATCGCCGAGCACAATCCGAGCCTTGCCGGCCTCACATACGAAGACTTCATTCAGACCGATGCAGCGATCAACCCGGGTAATTCGGGCGGACCGCTGGTGAATATGAAAGGCTCGGTAATCGGCATAAACAGTGCCATTGCGACCAGCAACGGCGGCTTCAGCGGAATCGGGTTTTCGATACCTTCTAATGAAGTCAAATATGTGGCCAATGCGCTTATTAAGTATGGCAAAGTGGTGCGCGGTTACCTGGGCGTGAGCATCAGCGACGTGCGCCATCAGAGCGTCCGCGAAGTTGCGGAGACCTTTGGCTACCATGGCAAGCATGGTGTGCTGGTGCAACAGATAGAACCAGGTACGCCCGCCGCGAATGGCGGCCTGAAAAAGGGCGATATCATCACCACGCTCAATGGCAAAAAAGTTATGACCATGAACCAGCTTCGCGATCAAATCGCCATGACGCATCCCGGTGATAAGGTTACTTTGGGCGTTTTCCGCAATGGAAAAGACATTACACTGACCTTCCCGTTGGGTACGCAGCCCCAGACGCTGAACCAGGTTGCCTTGGGCGGTGGTGGGAGCTCGTCGGTATCGCCGATGGCTTCTAAAAAGCTCGGCGTAACCATCGCACCGGTAACGCCCGCCATTGCCAAGGCCGACCACATGGCTGCACCGCGTGGCGTTGTAGTCACCAATGTCGCGCCGAATGGCCTGGCAGCCTCGGTAGGAGTAGCCCCTGGCGACATTATCTTGAGTGTGCAGGGCGTGCACGTAAACTCGCCCGACGCCTTTGATAGCGCACTAAAGAAGCTGGATCTTGCCAAGGGTGTTCGGTTATCGCTGCGAAGTCCATCGGGTGTTGAGCAGTTTGTTTTTGTAAAGAGCGGTAATTAACAGCAGCAATGGTTGCCTTTTATATTGAGGCCTTCTTGGCCAGCCGGGGATGCCACCACTGGGCATCCTTGGCTGGTTTTTTATTCAGCGTTATGAGCTGCGGCTGAACGGTGGTTCACGCATGGGGAACGTTAAGCTTGTTGATTTGCTGCATGATGGCCCCGGCGCCCCGGTCCATTAGCGCCTGCAGGAGAGGTTCAAACAGGGCGTTGAGGCCATTGGTTGAGGCGTCGTCTGTAAGCAATGCCGCACGCGCACATTGCCGTCCATCAGGCGCAGCTATAAACGCACGGACAATCCATCCGCCTTCATTTGCTCGTGGCTCGGCACAAACGCCGATTGGCGCCAAACAATTGCCGGCAAGGCGGCGCACGATGGCTCGCTCAAATGCCAGCGACGCTTTGGTTGGGGCATGGTCCAGATGTTTAATCGGGCCGGCAAGCTCGGCATCGTCCCGGCGTATCTGGATGGCAAGCGTGCCTTGGCCGGCAGCGGGTATGAATTGATCAGTTGGCAGCATCTCGGCTTGCGGCGGCAAAAGGTTGGTGCGTTTGAGGCCGGCGGCAGCGAGGAAGGTGCCAGCTACCACTCCATCGCTCACTTTGCGCAGCCTGGTATCAATGTTGCCGCGTAAGGGTATGACAACGAGGTCTTGCCGCAAGGCCAGCAGTTGTGCCTGGCGTCGCATGGAGGAAGTTCCAACGCAGGCGCCTTGAGGCAGGTTTTGAATGCTGCACGCCTTGTGGCCGATCCAGACATCGTTGGGAGTTTCGCGGGGGGGCGCGGCAATAATTTGGAGGTCTGCGGGAATTTCCATCGGAAGGTCTTTGGCGGAATGAACCGCAAGGTCTATACGGCCATCAAGAAGCTGTTCCTCAATTTCTTTTACGAACAATCCTTTGCCGCCGGTGGCTGCGAGTGGCTTGTCGGTTTGTTTATCACCGGAAGTCGTGATGGTGAGAAGCTCGATGGTTTTATCGGCGAGCAGCGGCGCAAGCATGGCGGCGACGGTTTTAGATTGTGTAACAGCGAGCAAACTGCCGCGGGTGCCAAGCCTGATAATGTTTCGATTGGCCATACTGTACAAGGTCCACAAATACGTTACGTGTGCTGGCAAAGCGCCTCATCCGAATTGAAATTGTAGTGGTTGTCTCCCAAGCGGGCTAGGTCTCGTTATTAATTGATAAAAAAGCAAATCCCATGAAACAACGTCCTCTCAGGGTTATCACTTTTGAAAATCAATCCAACTACCGATGACGCAATGTAGGTGTACGGGAAAGATCGCCCGACAAATTGGAGGTTGTTGCGAGCAGAGCCGGCAAGTACTTGCAGGGGGCCGCAACTGATGAAGCATGCTGGAGGTTATACGACACGCCAACACGCTGGCTTGGCCTTTACCGTTGCCGAAATGTTGGTAGTGGCTCGTTCCGTCAAAAGCTATGGGTGATCTTCCGAATTTGCCGATCTAACCATTGGGCGATGTTGCCCGCGATCAAGGAGGAGCGGCATGAAGAAGTATATCGTGCGTGTCTCGTCCTGATATAGGTTGGCGCTCCTCAAGGGTGAATTTGGTGAATTTGAGGAGTTCAGGATGCGTGAACGTATCATCAAGCGGTATAGTGTGAGCTTCAAGATGCAGGTTA
>JAJXZA010000155.1 GCA_021780285.1 Planctomycetota bacterium | reverse complement strand
GTTTTTTCAAATATTCTGGCCCAAGCGGGCTATCGACGCCGTGTGCTCCGCGAACCATGACGGCCAGCAACTGTAAACGTCCGTTAGGGACAGTACATTAGCCACCCTGCGATGCGGGCACAAAGCCCACCCGCTGGCTCACCGACTTGAGGCTCAAAAAGTTGCCCAAAAACCCTTGCAGGCTGGAAAACCAGACGCGATCGTAGTCGCTGCCGCGATTTTCAGAATCCATTAACTGTGCCTGCGGCACAGGCCAAGAGCCTATGAGCTGCATCACATAAACGTTGAGACGAGGTTCATCAAGCAGCATGGTTGCCGGATGTTGCATGCCGGTATAGGCAACAGCGGCGGGCAAGCGTGCCACAGCTGTTTTGCCCGGACCATGCCCTGCTGCTTTTGGGGCCTGCGTTTTTACCGGCAAAACATCGCCATGATAGCCGGCCGCCTGCACCTGCACGGCCAGCCGCACGGCCTGCTCGGTAAAGTGCGGTACCGGGTGCGCAAGCGTGCTTACCACGGTGGGCTGTATAACGGGTTGGCCATAGTAGTTGTAGCCTTGCGTAAACTCACTGAAGCGATTGGGTGTGTAGAGCTTAAGGCCATCCTGGGCGGCCGCGACTGCGAGGCCTTTGGCGCCCGCGGCTGCGACCAAATCTTGACCTTGCTTGACATCTGCCTTGAATGCTTCGAGCAGGCGGGCATCGCGGATAACCTGCTCTTTGACCTTGGCGAGCGACGCGGGGTTATGCGCCGGCGAGGCCGCAGTGACGCGGTAGATGTACTCGTTGCCATCGGCATCGGTCAGCAGCGGGCCTTCGCGCCCCACCTGCAGGTGCAGCAACATGGCAATGCCGGTGGCTTTGGGTTCAAGTTTGTGAACGCGCAGGGCGAGGTTTGCAAAACCGGCCTGAGAATCAAGCCCGGCCTCGCTGGCGCGGGCCTGGCCGATGCCCGCCAAGGCAGCAAGCTGGGCGGCATTTAACTTTTGGTTAAGCGTTACAACCTTGGGCTGGTAACCAAATTGTGCGGCGGCAAGCTGGGCCATTTTGCGGTACGACACCCACTTTGCCCGCGATAATTTTGGCGCATAGCCGCTTTGCCCGGCGGAACCCCAAGGTTTGGCTGTCTGATGCAAAATCAGATCGGTAATGTGCCGGAAGATTACATCAATTTGTTTATCCAACTGGCGCTTGATGAGTTGCTGTTTAACCTGATCAAACGATTGATATGCGGGCTTGGCATTGGCCGGCTGCGATGCGGCGCCAGCCGGCGGCGGCAGCAGAAATTGATCGAGATTCGACTGGTAATAGCGGTAGGCAGCCTGCACGTCAGCCAGTGTTGGCTTCATACGCGCCCGCAGAGCGTCGCGGTCGAGTTTGATGTATTGCACCTGCACACGCGGCGGGTAGCGGTAGCCAAAGGGATAGCGATGACCATTAAGTCGCGGCGGAAGATTGCCGGCGTCAGGGCTCCAGGCGACCACGGTGCGATAGGTTTGATACAACTGCGACACAAGCGCCGCCGAGGGAGCAGGCATGCGAGCGGCTGCGGCCCTGGCCTGCAGACAGACATACTGCACCTGCACCTTGGAAAGGCGTCGGCTCATAAAGTGCAGAAGCTGCGGTTCGCTGGGCTGGGCGGCGTCGGCGGCAAAGAACGCAAGGTTTTGAATGCTCTGATAATCGCGCAGAGCCTGGACAATATTGTCGCTGACGTAAGAGCCGCCGGCGATTAACTCACCTGCAGCCTTATGGAGCGATTTATCCTGCAGAAGATACTGTACCTGCTGATCAGATGCGGTAAAGCCTTCGCGTGTGGCTTCGTGCAGGAGCAGGTAGAACTGCAGAGCGCCGTGGCCCTCTTGAGAGGTATCGAGCCAGAGAAGGCCTTCTTCAAGCTGCGGCGAGGCGGTTTCGAGCGATCGCAGGATGCGGATATCAACAGAGACGCCGGTAAGCATACCGCTGGTGATGCTGGTTTTACCGAGCGTGCCAAGGGTGTAGCCGGCGGCAGCCGAGCTGACGCCCGATTGGACGGAATAGCCAATCAAGAAAGTGACCATGAGGAGCACCCCAAAAACCGCCATAAGCGGCTTGGAGTATTTTCGCATAATTTTCATTGCCATGATTATCGTTTCCCAGGGACTACCAACGTCCAGTTACAAACCTATGAGAATATACGAGAGCGGGCAAAGCGTAAATAAGACGGCGCAGCGCGGCCTGACGTAATCCGATGTGGCCCGACGCCGGATTTATTGACAGGCACAAACCATCCGCCGACAAAACCCATCAAAGCTCGGCTATTCGGGTCATGTAACTAACATTGTTTCTGCAGCAAAAGCATTGGGTATTTGGCTATTTTTTTATTTAAAACCCTTTTGACGGGCGACGGGCGGCGCGGTATATTGCTTGGCTCGAACCGTGTGGCCGCCGACTTGCCGCTTGTTGCGGCGGGGGTGGTTTTTGTTTTCGCCGGGGCAGGGAAACGCGGCATGGCGCTGCGATCAGCCCGCCCGGCAACATAAGCGACGGTAAGAACTTCGCGGATTGATACGGTTGACGCGACGTTCCGAAATCGCTGGCGCCTGAAAGGTGTTTTTCATGTCTGAAGCCAAGCAGTTTGTGCGCGATCTCGTGGACTCCGGTATTCACTTTGGCCATCGCACCAGCCGATGGAACCCGAAGATGAAGCCATACATTTATGGCAAAAAGAACCTCATTCACATAATTGACGTGCGTGAAACGCTTAAGGGCCTGATGGCGGCACAGAAGTTTTTGAGCCGGCTTGTGGCCTCCGGACGCGACGTGTTGTTTGTGGGCACGAAGCGCCAGGCGCGTTCGGTGGTGGAAGAAGTGGGCAAGCAAACCGGCATGCCCGTGGTTATTGAGCGTTGGCTGGGCGGCACGCTGACGAATTTCCGGACGATTCGCTCGCGTTTACAGCGACTGGAAGAGCTTGAGCGCATTTTGCAGTCGCCGGAATTGAACAAAAATTACTCGAAGAAAATGGAATCGAGCCTGAAGCGCGAATATCAGAAGATTTTGCGCAACCTGGCGGGCATTCGCACCATGGATCGGCTGCCTGGGGCGCTGTTTGTGGTGGATGTCCGGCGTGAAAACATCGCCATTCTCGAAGCGCGCAAACTGGGCATTCCGGTGGTGGCCATTATTGACACCGACAGCGACCCGGACCTGATTGATATTGCCATTCCCGGCAACGATGACGCCATGCGCGGCATTGACCTGCTCATGAAGCAGATTGCCACTGCAATTAACGAAGGCAAAGCGGGCCGCGTAGCCAAGGAAGAACAGGACAAAGCCCCGCAACAACAGCAGCGGCCATCGCGCGGTCGCCGCCGCACCACCACTGCGGAAGCTGAAGACGCCGCCGCCCAAATTGAAAAACCGCAAGCCGCCGCAAGTGAATCGCCTGCGGGCGATGCGACCGCCCCTGCGGCCAATGCCTGACTTTAACGGAGCCGTGCCGGATGCCCCAGCCCACCACCAGTTGGAAGAGCCGTCATCCGGTGCTGTTCAAAAATCTGATTTTGCTGGCGATTGTAGCAATCGCCGAGGTGCTGCTGCTGGCTAACAACGCGCGGCTGGATACCGCCGCCTGGCGGGCCACGCGGTGGTTTATGGGCGATCAGCAGCCTTACAGTTGGGCGGACGTTAAACTCAACGCCAAAACACATCCCGACGCGCCATGGTGGCGCACGACGCCGCCGCCGCTGCACTCAAGCGTGTACCATCACAGCGAAAACTTCTGGCGCATTTTGCGCGACATAGGCGAGCCGGAAGAAGTGCTGTTCATTTGCCTGCTGCTGATTGTGTACGACCCGGCCGGCTTCAAAAGCGCGGGCATGTTGCTAGGCTCGGTGCTGGGGGCTGGGGCGGTATCGGAATTGTTTAAATGTGTGTTTGGTCGGCTGCGGCCCATCGGACCGATGGCCAACGGCCACCTGAACACGGGGCATAACATCTGGGTGCTGTTTCGCGGCTTTCATACGCAACACGATTTGAGCTTTCCGAGCGGGCACGCCTGTGCGGCCTTTGCCATGGCAGCGGCCATGACCTATCTGTCGCCCAAGGGACGGTGGCTGTGGCTGACGCTGGCGTGGCTGACGGCGTTTTCGAGGGTGGTGATGCAGGCGCACTTTTACAGCGATATCATTATGGGGGCAACCATCGGCTGGTTTGCGGGCTTTGCCGTTACGATATGGCTGGGCAAGCGACTGGGCGTTGAGCAACGTCACTGGCCGGCAGCAACGGCGGCATAAAATACGTAACCGTCCACAGACGGTGACCGGGCAGGCTGGAAGCCTGCGTTACACGCGGTAAGCCTGCTGCGGGGCACGCCGGGGCACATTTATCGTCCTGATGGCATAAAACGGCTGCGGCATCCGCCGCAACCAGACTTTACATTTAGAGGTCTAAAAGTAAAGTCTGGTTTCATGCATGTTTTATTCAATGCCCGGGCAGGTTGGGGTGCAAGCGCGGCCTGCGGGCCGCAAGATGAGAGACGGAGTTAACCGCCAAGTTGCAAAGGCGCAAAGCTTCAATAGCGCGGCACGAGATTTTGGTCTTGAGTTCGAGGTATCGTGTGGCGTATTTCTTGCCAAAATAACAAGATGTTGCAGGTGGGCCGCGCCCGAAATTGCGGCGGTTTTGCGCAGCAAAAGCGTTGCGGCCACCAAGAGGTTGCCCGCGTTATAACTAAATTATTCGGCAGCCTGGCTAACCGCTGCGGCATCGGCAGTTACCGCGACCGGCGGCGCGACGGGCGGGCGGTATTTTGCCCGTCCGGAAAACACAACCAGTGTGACAAGCACGCAAAGTGCGGCCGAGACATAATAAGGCATTGCTGGAAATGCATATTCAAACAACACACCAGCCACGACCGGCCCCAACGCCCGCGCGAGGCTGGCCATACCCTGCGTAGCGCCGAGCACTTCGCCCTGCTCGCCGGCGCTGCAATGCCGGCTGATCAGGCTTTGCATGCTGGGGTTAAAAAGGCCGCTGCCGATGGCCAGCAGAATGCCGCCGGCTAAAAATCCGGTCCAGCGCCACGCCCAGTGCACCGGAATGCCGATGAGCACAAGGCCTGCGGCAATAATCATCGGGCCAACGATGGCCAATGCGGTTTCGCCGTATTTTTTAGTCAGCCGCCCGATCATACCGCCCTGAATCAGCACAATGACGATGCCGATGCAGCCAAAGAGATAGCCTGAGGCGGTGCTGGCGCGGTCATCCTGCTGGCGGCGGTACTCCTTAGAGTCGCTGGGCAATGTAAGCGAAACCCTGTGCGCATTAAACGATGCACTGACATGTACGGTGGGTACCGTAAGCGAAGCGTGGTGCCCATTAAGCGATGCACCAACCTCCACCGCGGACGGTAGCGGATAGAGCCGGTGCTGAATCAGCAGGCTGAAGGTTTGCTCCATGCCGGCAAAGGCGAACCCGTTAAGGAAAAACAGCAGAATCATCGGGCCGATGATGGGCCGCACGAGCGCGTGCTCGATGGTTCGCACGGTAAAGCGGCGGGCGGCGGCGGGGTTGTCGCCGTTGAATTTGCGTGATTCGGGCAATGTAAAGATGGTCATGAGCAGCGCGGTGAGCGAAAACGCAGCGGCAACAATAGGCACATAGCCCAGGCCCAAGAAGTGCGCTACGGTTCCGCCGATCACCGGGCCAAATACAAAGCCCAAACCAAAGGCCGCACCGATGGCGCCCATACCCTTGGAGCGGTTTTCAGGCGTGGTAATGTCGGCAATGTATGCGTTGGCCGTGGAAATGTTGCCGCCGCTGATGCCATCAATAATGCGTGAAGCAAAAATAAGCGTCACGCCCAGAGCCATGGTATTGGCGAAATCGGCGGCAAAAAGCAGCAGGAACCCAAAAACAGTTCCACACTGGCTGATGATAAGCACCGGGCGGCGGCCGATGTGATCAGACCATTTGCCCAGAATAGGAGCAAACGCAAATTGAAACAGCGAATAGGTCGCCCCGATAAGCGTGAGAAAAAAGTAGTTGTTAATGCCGATGCGCTGACCATAAAGCTGCAGGTTGGGCAGCACAATGCCAAAGCCGACAAGGTCAACAAAGACGATTAAAAAAATGGTGAAAATACTTGCTTTGCGCATGTACACTCCGGTTAGAAGGTTGGTTGTTATGATGCGGCGGCATTTCAGCTAAGCGCTGCAAGCACATCCGCCAAAATAGTGTCGGAAATGCTGATGGCCCGGTCGGTGAGACGCAGATGCTCGCCGGCAACTTCCAGCAGTCCCATGCCATCGTATTTGGCCAATACGCTTTTCAGCCGCCCTTTCACATCTACGCCGCTGCGCCGGCTAAGTTCGGCCCAATTCATGCCGGCGGTCAGACGGAGTTGCAGTATCGCCAGTTCACCCCAACGTTTCAAGCCGGTAAGTTCGTCAATCTCAACGATGGGCACAGAGCAGTTGTCGCGGTTAAGCGCTTGTATATACCGCCCGAGCGATGCGACATTTTTCCAGCGGGAGCCATTGACGTGCGCCCAGGCGGCAGGACCCCAGGCCAAATGATTGCCGCCGTTCCAATACAGCAGGTTATGCCGACACTCGCGGCCGGGTTGGGCATAGTTGGAGATTTCGTAGCGTTGCAGGCCGGCGCTGTGCAGCGTTTGATGCGTCAGGTGCAGCAGTTGCAGTTCTGCCGCATCGTCCATGGGTTTTATCTGGCCGGCTTTGAGCCGTGCCGTCAGAGGGGTATTGGGTTCGTACATGAGCGAATAGCAGGACATATGACTGGGGTTGCACGCCAGCGCCTGCTGCAGGCTGTAGGACCAGGTTTCGGGCGTTTGGCCCGGAATGCCGAAGATAAGATCGAGGTTGATGTTTTGAATGCCGGCGGTGCGTGCCGCGTGTACGGCTGCGGGCACGCTGGCGGGCAGATGATCGCGTTGCAGAGCGGCAAGTTCCGCAGGCACAAACGATTGCGCGCCGAAGCTGATGCGGTTAACGCCATACCGGGCCAGCACCGCGGCGCGGGCGGGGTCGAAAGTGTTGGGGTTGGCCTCAAAGGTGAACTCGGCAAGCTGCGATTGGCTGGCCGCGCCGACAATAATTTGCAGGAGGCGTTCAAGTTTTTGCGGTGCAAGTAGCGTAGGTGTGCCGCCACCGACAAAAATCATTTTGGGGGCGATGGGGCCAAAATGAGCGATTTGTAATTCACTTTCGCGGGCGAGTGCCTGTAAAAAATCGTCAGCTTGGTCGAGATGGCCCGCAACGGAAAAAAAATCGCAATAATGGCACTTGACGGTGCAAAATGGCACATGAACATACAGGGCATCTATTGATTGGCCAATAGGGGCCAAAGGCACCGGCAGGGGCTTGAAATTGCCGGCGGGCGTCCGAGAAAACTGGTCTAGAGGAAGTGTGCTGATAAAATTCAATTGATTTTCCTCTTGAAAACCTCGCCGTACCGATATAGCCTAAGTGTAGCGGAGGCAGAGCAAAATCGAAAATCGCAGTTTGATCGGGCCGCGCGGCTCGAAAAACTGATGACCGTATTACCGGACTTAGGGGTTGGATGCTATACTGAATAATCCGCAGTTGTTTGGACCGCGGTCGCACGATAGAAAATTGTTTCGGGTTCACTCTCATCTTTTAACCTGCAGGAGGTTGCCATGGACGTAACGCTCGTGATCTTCAAAGAAGACGGTCAACGCCGCGAGTTTCCGCTGTATAAAGAGTCTTCGCTGGTCGGGCGCAGCCCCGATTGTGATTTGCAGATTCCGCTGGGTACCGTGTCGCGACGACACTGCGAAATAGTTCGGGAGAACGATTCGGTTGTGTTGCGCGATGTGGGCAGTTCTAACGGGACGTTTCATAACAACCAGCGCATAGCCGAGCCGCAAACGCTTATGGCCGGCGACCATGTGCGCATAGGGCCGGTGACCTTCACGGTTGTGATTGACGGTGAGCCGGCGCAAATCAAGCCGGTGCGTACCATTCTGGGCGACCTTGCGATGGAGCCGGTAAACACGCCGGATGATCATCCTGAAAAATCGGGCACGGTGGACGTTGCCCCTCCGGAGCAAGAGCTTATTATTGGCGATGAAGGCGGCGCGGAAGAACACAGCCAGGCCGGTGACGATCCGCTCGCCGCCCTTGCCGCGCTTAACAAGCCGGACGCAAAGAAATAAGTCCTGCGAGGCGCAGGCGATTCATAACCTTGTGTAACCAGCCATAAAAATCAATACCGTCATGGCCGCGGGGCTGCGGCGTCAGGTGCGATTGAGCCTGCATACCCGGTGGGCATAACTGCCCAAGCGACCGGATTGTTCAGGCCTGTGCGTCGTCTTGCTGCTGCATTTCTTGAGCGCGATGGCGGGAGTAGTTGCCGCGCACCACCCAATAAGCGCCAACAAGGTTCCACATAATGGGCATAAAGCGAACGGCCTGCGAGAGGGCAAACGCCTGACCGGCGGTGTCTACACCGCGGGTTACAAAAAAGTGCAAAATGACCGCATCCAATACACCAATGCCCTGCGGCGGCACGATCGGCAGGCTGGCCGAGAGTGCGGCGATGGGAATGTACGCCATAAAGCAGCCGAAGGGGGCATGCATGCCAAACGCGCGGCCCGCCAAAAAGCCCGCCAGCGGCAGAATGGCCTGCGAAACAATGCTGATGGCGAACGCAAACGCGAGCACGCCAAAATGGCCGCGGTAGGCGCGGAGGGTTTCGTCGGCATGTTTAATAAAATCGGGCAGCGGCAGGCGATTCATCAGGGCGTCTACACCGAGCATTCGCCGCAGCCGGGCTGAGAAATAAATCGTCGCCCCCGCCGCCAAGCCCGCAAGCAAACCACCAACCAGCAGAATAATGTGCACCAGCACGAGATTGCCGGCGCTGTCGGCGGGCGTGCCCGCGTGCAGGCTCTGCCATAAAAGCTGCAGGGCTGCAGCGCCTGCGCCAAGCACCATCAGGGCGACAAGCCCTATGACACGGTCAAGCAATACAGTGACGGCACTGGCGGTTTTGCGCCCCGTAAGGCGGCTGGTATAAACAATTTTAACCAAGTCGCCGCTGGTGGTGCCGGGTAAAAAGGTGGAGTAAAACTGCCCCACAAATGTGAGCGTCAGGCATTGGCGCCAGGGCAGCAGCATGCCCTGTACGCGCATGAGCCGCTGCCAACGCCAGGCGGTAAGCACAAACTGAAAACCCAAGATCAGCAGGCCGATCAAGAGTAGCGGAAGCTTGGCCCGTGCGAGAATGCCTTTGAGGCCGACCTCTACGGCGGGCTGGCCAGCGGCGTGGAGCAAATCGCCTGCGGGCAAAAGCAGATGCCCCGGAAAGTAAAGAGGTGGGTTGTCGGCATAGCCCGTAAATAGTTTGCCCGAACCCAGCCGCACGCTTATGACCTGCTTGCGAAAGCTGATGTCGTACAGGGTATGCTCGCCGATTTTGCGGCGCTGCATCACGGGCGGCTTGCCTGGCGGCGCTGTATTGATGAGCTTATACGCGGGCATAAGGCGCTGGCCCAACACGGGCAGCGGGGTATTTTTGAGGAATGTTATGCCGCGAATGACGGCTCCCTTGGGTATGGTGGCGCGATCCACCCAGCTGATGTGGGCAATCACATACCAGAGGCCCACCACCGCAATCGCCAGCTTTAACAGCGTGAGCAGCCCGCGACGAAGCGGGTGATGTTGTTTGGAGGGTTGCTCCATGCGCCGCGGTTCCAAATAAGGTAAACGCTAATGCCTGCATGCGAGGCACCGCCGGACAAAACCGGCGACCCTCTGCGATGAATCTATTAAATGCCCAAGTCGGCACGGGTTAGGATGGCTTCAAAAATGTAGCCGGCTTTTTCGATGTTTTCGCGGGCGCCTTCCTGGCGGTCTATCACGGCGACGATTTTTTCGACACGGGCGCCGGCTTCGACAATAATTTTGGCGGCCTCAAGCACCTGCCCGCCCGTGGTGGCAATATCTTCCACCAGCAGCACGGTATCGCCGGGAAGCAGCGTACCTTCAATCATCTTGCTGGTGCCATAATCTTTTTTGCTGTTGCGCACAATAATAAACGGCAAACCTGCTGCGAGACTGGTAGCCGCCGCCAGCGCGACGCCGCCAAGTTCTGCCCCGGCAATGCGGGTGGTAACGCCGCTACGGCGCTGGGCCATGCGGGCGCCCAAGGCTCCGAGAATGTCGGGCTGGGTTTCAAAGAGATATTTATCCATATAGTATTTTGAGCGTTTGCCCGACCGGAGCAGAAAATCGCCTTCCAGGTAGGATGTTTCTTTAACGCGCTTGGCAAGCGCAGCTTGGTCCATCATGCTGAAGTCTCCTGTAATAAACCACCGGAGAGGCTATTCCGCGCCGGCGGCCTGAAACTATATACGTTGCGGGTGGTTTTGAGAATAAGAGCGGCCCGGCGGCGGGATGACACAGGTGCTTTTACAGATCGAAATTACGCGGTTTTCCGGCGCTTTGGGAGCGGCCGATTCTTGCCGTTTTTTGCATTTTGCGGTATGATTATCTGGTTAAATCTGGCAGGAGAAATCATGGCTAAGGATCAGCCCTCGACCCCCGGTAAATATGACGAATCTGACATTCAGGCGCTTAAAGGCCTTGACCCGGTGCGCAAGCGCCCCGGCATGTACATCGGCGACACCACCACGCGCGGTCTGCACCATTTGGTGTGGGAAATCGTCAATAACTCGGTGGATGAAGCCATGGCCGGCCACTGCGAAAATATTACCGTCAAAATTCTCGCCGACGGGTCGGTAAGCATTGCGGACGATGGCCGGGGCATTCCGGTGGGCATGCACCCCACCGAGAAGAAAAGCACGCTGGAAGTGGTAATGTGCGACCTGCACGCGGGTGGGAAGTTCGGCGGCGGCGGCTATAAGGTTTCAGGCGGTTTGCATGGCGTGGGCGCTTCGGTGGTGAACGCCCTTTCAGAATGGACGGAGGTAGAGGTTTGCCGCGATGGCAAAGTCTACTCCATGGGCTTTGAGCGCGGGGCCAAAACCGGCGATCTCAAAACCATCGGCAAGCGCGTTAAAACCGGTACCAAGGTGACATTTAAGCCCGACCCGCAGATATTTGCCGACACCACGTTTGATTATGAACGCATTGTCGTGCGCTGCCGCGAACTGGCGTACCTTAACGAAGGCCTGGCATTTTCGCTGGAAGATGAACGCACCGGCAAAAAAGACGAATTCCGCTATTCCAAGGGCATCATTCAATTCGTTAAGCAGCTTAACGAAGGCAAAGAAGTGGTGCATTCCCAGGTGATTTATCTGGAAAAAGAAGAGCAGGGCAAGGAAGCGCCGCTTTCGGTGCAGGTGGCCATGCAATACAACGATGGATACGCAGAAAGTCTGCACAGCTTTGCCAACAACATCAACACCCCCGGCGGCGGCACGCATCTATCGGGCTTCAAAACGGCGCTCACACGCACGCTCAACTTTTACGCCAAAAGTAACAACCTGGTGAAAGACGAAAAAGAACTTCCCAACGGCGACGACCTGCGCGAAGGGTTGTCGGCCATTATTTCGGTGAAGGTGCCAAACCCGCAGTTTGAAGGGCAAACCAAAGACAAACTCGGCAACGGCGAAGTTGAAGGCTTTGTGGCCAGTGCCGTCAACGAGGCCCTGGGTGCGTGGCTGGAAGAACACCCCGGCGACGCCAAACGCATTATTCAAAAAGGCATTACCGCGCGGCAGGCGCGCGAAGCAGCGCGCAAAGCTCGCGAGCTTACGCGCAAAGGCGCTTTAAGCAGCGGCGGCCTGCCGGGCAAACTCGCCGACTGCTCCAGCCGCGACATGGAATCCACCGAGTTGTACATTGTGGAAGGCCAATCAGCCGGCGGCACGGCTAAAACCGGACGGGACCGCGTGTTTCAGGCCATTTTGCCCATCAAGGGTAAAATCCTCAACGTTGAAAAGGCCCGTGTGGACAAAATGCTCGGTCACGAAGAAATTCGCACCATCGTGCAGGCCCTGGCCTGCGGCATTGGCGCAGCCGACATGGACATGACCAAGCTGCGCTACGGCAAACTGGTCATTATGACCGACGCCGACGTTGACGGCTCGCACATTCGTACGCTGCTTCTGACGTTTTTCTTCCGGCAAATGCACCAGCTTATCCGCGATGGCCGGGTGTACATCGCCCAGCCGCCGCTGTACCAGGTTACGCGCAAAAAGCATGTGGAATATGTGCGTAACGAAGCGGCCATGCGCAAAACACTGCTGGACCTTGGCGTAGACGGCACAAGCCTGATTGTGCGCGACCGCAAAGGCAACGAAAAATTGCGCCACAAAGGCGCCGACCTGCGTAAAGCGGTGCAACTGCTTGAACAGGTGCAGGACCTGGCCACGGTGGCATCGCGCCGCGGCATACCCTTCATCAAGTTGCTGGAGTTGCGAGCGCAAAAAGGCTCGATGCCCATGTACCGCGTTATTCTGGATGGCGTTGAGAGCTTTTTCTTTTCACCGGAAGAATACGAAAAGTATGTTGAAGCCAACAAAATTGACGTGCTCGAAGCCATGGCCCGCAAGGTGCAAACAGACGTGTCGTCCAATGGCAATGGCGAATTGAGTAAAAAGGAGGTGGCCGCCGCCGCCGCCGAAGCCGCCGAAAATAAAAAGAAAGCACAAAAACGGCTCGAAAAAAATGAAGAGCTTCACGAAACGCGTGAACTCGAAAAAACATTTGAAAAGCTCAAAGCCCTTGACCTGCCCATTGAAGATTACTTTTTGAAAATCGAGGAAACCGACAGCGGCGAACGCAAGCAAACCCGCTACGCCGTGGAAAACGGCGAGCACCTGCGGCAAATTGCCGGCGTCGGCGAAATTGTCGAAGCTGTGCACGAAATTGCCAAGCAAGGCATCGAAATTAAACGATTTAAAGGCTTGGGCGAAATGAACGCAGACGAACTCTGGATGACCACCATGGACCCCTCGCGCCGAACGTTGCTAAGGGTAACGCTGGAAGGCGCCAGCAATGCCGAGGCCATGTTCAGCACGCTCATGGGCGAAGATGTGGAGCGCCGCCGGCGCTACATTGAAGAACACGCCCTGGAAGTGCGCAACCTTGACGTTTAACGGCGGGCCGCCGCCCACAGCCGTGACATTGGCGGTGCGGCCTGTCAGTTCCTTATCAAAAGTTAGCGCTTTTAATAAGCTGTTCCCTTCGGAGAACCGGCTTTCCCCGCCAGAGGGATCGCTTGCGGATGCCCACTCGCTCGGCACAGCCTCGCAGCGCCCGCGCCGACGCGCCATCGCACCTGTCAAACGTTATTTGACACCCCCACCGCAAATTCTTAGAATCAGCCAAGGTTTGTTGCAATGCGGCGAGACGCTGGCACAACATGCGATTCGCCCGGCATTGTCGGCAGCTTTGCCGATTTTTGAAGGCTGGTTCAGTCATAAGGAAATTTTTCAGCACTGTTTGTGCTCATTGAAAGTTGACCAATATGTCCGAAATTAGTTCTGCGGTAGATGGCAACGGTTTGGGCGCTACGGGTCGGCGCGACGCTTGGTGGGTTGGCCCGCTGCTGGTGGTGCTGGGGCTTTCCGCCTTTGGCATCTATTCCACCTGGGCCGCGTGGACCGGCAACAACTACCTGCTTACCGCCGGGGGTGCTGATTACCTCTCCCCTTTTTATTCGCCCGATCTTAAAAGCCTGCTGGGCATAAGCGTCCCGTTTTCCTATGCGTTTTTAATACTCTGGGTTCCGCTGGGCTTTCGCGCTTCGTGCTATTACTACCGTAAATCATACTACCGGGCGTTTTTTTTAGACCCGGCCGCCTGCGCTGTCGGCGAGCCTAAGGGCCGCAAGTACAAGGGCGAGACCAAGTTTCCTTTTATTCTACAGAACTTTCACCGCTACTTTTTTTACCTCGCCACCGTTGTGCTGCTGTTTTTGTGGTATGACGCCGGCCGGGCATTTTTCTTTGCCGACAAGCTCGGCCAACTGCACTTCGGCGTGGGCGTCGGCTCCATCATCATGCTGCTGAACGTCATCGCCCTTTCGGGCTTCAGTTTGGGCTGCAATTCGCTGCGGCACCTTACCGGCGGCAAACTCGACTGCTTCAGTTGCTCGGCGGCGGCTCGAACACGCTACAAACTTTGGGGCGGGGTTACGTTCTTTAATCTGCGGCATATGGAATGGGCGTGGGTAAGCCTGTTTTCCGTCGGCCTTACCGACTTGTACATTCGCCTGTGCTGCATGGGCGTTCTTCACGATATAAGGATATTCTGACATCACCATGCTCGATAAATACGAAACACACGAACACGATGTAGTCATTATCGGTGCTGGCGGCGCCGGCCTGCGGGCCGCAATTGAATGCTCCGCCCGCGGACTCAAAACCGCCCTGATATGCAAATCGCTGCTGGGCAAGGCGCATACCGTCATGGCCGAGGGCGGCATCGCCGCGGCGCTGGCCAACGTCGAAAGCGCCGACTGCTGGCAAACCCACTTTCAAGACACCATGTTCGGCGGAAAATACCTCAACAATTGGCGCATGGCAGAACTCCATGCCAAAGAATCGCCCGACCGCGTGCGCGAACTCGAGCGCTGGGGCGCTGTGTTTGACCGCACACCCGAAGGCAAAATTCTTCAGCGAGCCTTCGGCGGCCACACGCACAAGCGCCTCGCCCACGTCGGCGACCGCACAGGTTTGGAGCTTATTCGCACACTGCAGGACAAGGGCATTCATCAGGGCATTGATGTGTACATGGAATGCACCATCACGCGGCTGCTTAAAGATGGCGACCGGGTGACGGGCGCCTTCGGCTACTGGCGCGAAAATGGCCGCTTTGTCGTATTCAAGGCCAAGGCGGTGGTGCTGGCCACCGGCGGCGTGGGCAAGTGCTTCAAAATTACGTCCAATTCGTGGGAGGGCACTGCCGACGGCCACGCCCTGGGCTTTGAAGCCGGCGCCGAACTGGTAGACATGGAGTTTGTGCAGTTTCACCCAACCGGCATGGTATGGCCGCCGGGAGTCATGGGGCTTCTGGTTACGGAGGCTGTTCGCGGCGAAGGCGGCATTCTTCGCAACAACAAGGGCGAACGCTTCATGGAAAAGTATGACCCCAAACGCATGGAGCTGTCCACACGTGACGTGGTGGCGCGCTCCATCTACACCGAAGTTAAGGAAGGCCGCGGATCGCCGCATGGCGGCTGCTTTTTGGATATTTCGCACCGTGGAGCGGAATATGTAAAGCGCAAACTGCCGAGCATGTATCACCAGTTTAAGGAACTCGCCGACGTAGACATTACCAAAGAACCCATGGAAGTCGGCCCCACCTGCCATTACATCATGGGAGGCATTAAGGTGGATGCCGACACGGGCGCCACCCGCGTACCGGGCCTTTTTGCCGCAGGCGAATGCACCGGCGGTATGCACGGCTCCAACCGGCTGGGCGGCAATTCGCTCTCCGATTTGCTGGTATTCGGCCGCCGCGCCGGCATCGGCGCCGGCGACTATGCGGCCGGCGCCCCGGCCGCCAACATTGCCGATGCCGAGGTTGAAGCCGCGGCCGCCGAAATGACGGGCTATTTTGGGCGACCCAACCCTGAAAGCCCGTACAAATTGCACATAGACCTTCAGAACATGATGCAGAGCATGGTGGGCATATTCCGCGAGGAAGGCGACCTCACCACTGCCATCGCCAAGCTTCAGGAGTTTAAGCAGCGCTACGAGCATGTAGCCGTGGAAGAAGGCCAGCGCATGTACAACCCGGGTTGGCATTTGTGCCGCGACCTTAAAAACATGCTGATCTGCTCGGAGGCTATTGCCCGCGCGGCTCTGATGCGTAAAGAGAGCCGCGGCGGCCACAGCCGGCTGGACTTCCCCAAGTACGACAATTACTGGGGCGAGCACAACATTATTATCTCGAAGGATGGCCCGGCCATGAAGGTTGAGCCGCGGGAAACGGTTAAAGTTGCGGAACTTGCGCCGCTTGTTGAGGCGCGTAAAGCCAAGGAAAGCAGCAAATGAGCAAACGAACGTTTGTGGTATGGCGCGGCGACAAAGACGGCGGCAACTTTGTGGAATACCCCGTCGAAGTTGAAGAAGGCATGGTGGTGCTGGACGCCATCCATCAAATTCAACGCACCAGCGCACCCGACCTTGCCTGCCGCTGGAACTGCAAAGCCGCCAAGTGCGGTTCATGCAGCGCGGAAGTCAACGGCAATCCGCGGTTGATGTGCAAAACGCGACTCGACGATTTGCCCGGCGAGGAGGCGGTTACCGTCAAGCCGCTCAAGAGCTTTCCCATCATTCGCGACTTGGTAACCGACGTATCGTGGAATTACACGGTCAATAAAAAGATTCCACCCTTTACGCCCAAAAAAGGGGCGGACTTTATTATGCAGCAGTGCGACGTTGACCGCGTGCAGGAGTTCCGCAAGTGCATCGAATGCTTTTTATGCCAGAATGTCTGCCACGTGGTGCGGGAGCACAACCAGAAGAGCCACTTCTTCGGCCCGCGGTTTTTTATTCGCGTGGCCAGCCTTGAGATGCACCCGATGGATGCGCTCAACCGCATACCCCAAATTAAAAAAGAAGGCGGTTTGGGCAGGTGCAACATCACCAAGTGCTGCACGGAAGTGTGCCCCGAAGAAATACACATCACCGACAATGGCATTATTCCGCTCAAAGAGCGCGTGGTAGATCAGTTTTTCGACCCCGTGCAAATTGTGATCCGCAAAATCACAGGGGCCGACAAACCGCAGCCAACCGAACAGCCTGATGGCGTCGGCGACTCCAAATAGCGGCCCATGCGTACACCGGCACCCTTAGCCGGCGTCCATTCGACCTAAAAAGCTACTTTGCGTTCTGCTGCTGGGCCGGTTGCACCATAACAATGTCACCTGCCGGAGGCGAGTACTATGTCATTCATCGCAAGCCGAATTTCCGCGTTGGCTTCTCTGATGCTGCTGACCGGCTTGTTTGCCTCTGTCGCAGCGGCCAAAACTCCGTCATCCGCGTTTTTTCTTCAGCCGCATGATCGCGTGGTGTTTTACGGCGACAGCATTACAGAACAGCGGCTGTACACCAATGACGTGGCAACCTTTGTGCATACGCGCTTTCCCGGGCTTCCGGTCACCTTCATCAATTCCGGCGTCGGAGGAGATACGGTGCGCGGCGGCTGGACCGGCCCGCTCAATGTGCGGCTCGCCCGCGATGTATTTCCATTTCGGCCGACCATCGTGGTCGTCATGCTGGGCATGAATGATGTATTTGGCCCCCATCCACTTCCCTCTTACGAACAGGGCTATCAACTGCTCGTCGCCAAATTGAGGAAACATTTACCGCGTGCACGGCTGGTGTTGATTGGGCCTTCGCCATACGGCGATAGTGCCACACCCAATAAGGTTAATGACCGGCTCATAGCCATGAGCCGATTCGTCCGGCAGCTTGCCAAACAAAATAATGCTCTATTTGTAGACTTTAACGCCCCGCTTATCAGCGCGATGGCCCGCCTCGGTCAGACATCCCCAACGCTGGCATCCAAACTTATTCCGGGGAAAATTCATCCAGGGGCAAGCGGGCAACTGCTCATGGCGACCGCTCTGCTTCAGGCCTGGCATGCTCCACCCACAGTTACGGCGGTGCACATTGAGGCGAGGCCGCTGGCGGCGATCCGCAGTGATCATACAACGATCTTGCATTTGAGCCATCACGCAGGAAAATTAACCTGGACGCAGCATGACACTGCCCTGCCATTTCCCATCATGAATTTGCACGCTCATTGCCCCCAGTTTCCTCCCATCTGCCGCTCATGGACGATCAACAGTATCGCCGTTGAACTCCCATATTCGGGTCCGCCTCAACTTACCGCCTTTACCAATCCGCTCGCAAGGCAGGTTCTTGGTATTTCCCATTTCTACCGCAACCTCAATACACAGACGCTTGCGGTGAGCGGCCTGACTGCAGCGAACTATACGTTACGAATCAATAACACACTGGTCGGCACATTCACCCAAAAGCAACTGGCGGATGGTATCAATCTCGCTAATGTAGTGTCCCAGAGGAAGATTTACGATATGCACTTCACAGTTTTTTCAAATATTCTGGCCCAAGCGGGCTATCGACGCCGTGTGCTCCGCGAACCATGACGGCCAGCAACTGTAAACGTCCGTTAGGGACAGTACACTAAGTACAACACACCCATGCTTCAACAGGCTTTTCGCGTACTCAGGCAGGTGTGGCGCATCAGCTCGATGCGGTATTTCGCCTGGCGACAGCTTGAACTGACTCTCTACGCCTCCACCGCCAACCAAACACAAACATACGTCGCGAGTCCCTGGGTGCATGTTAAACCGGGCCGTATTGACAATAGCCCCGCGGCACAACGCGCGGTAAAACAAATTCTCGCAGGCTATTCTAAGCTTGTTCACCTGCAGCACTTACGCCTTCGCCGCATCATGCAACCACTGCCGGCACACTACGAGCTTTCTCCGGCAACAGGGCCGATCACACACTAAGCCGCCAAACCGCGACTGAGGGCGCGTGCGAATCTGTCGCGAGGCGATTTTGCCGGCTACGAGGCGATGGCTGCCTTGCTTTAAAGCGGAACGCAGAGCCTTGTACTCGGGCAGATGCAGACAAGATGTCTGCGTTTCCGGCGCTGGCTGCGGCAGGGCTTGTCATTGTATATTGGTGATTGACTGGCGACGTTCGCCAGGCGGGCATAGCATTGCACCTGCAGGAACAGATGCGCCAACCCTGCTGCTCGCGGCAACGGAAAGATGGAATTCATGGCACGGGCTAAAATATTTATTGATGGCGAGGCAGGCACCACCGGTCTGCAAATTAGAGCTCGGCTGACCCATCGGTCTGATATTGAACTCATCAGCATCGCCCCCGACAAGCGTAAAGACGATGCAGAAAGACAGCGGCTGCTTAACAGTGCTGATGTAGCCGTGCTGTGCCTGCCCGACGACGCCGCCCGCGCTGCGGTCGCCATGATCAGCAATCCAACCGTCCGGGTGCTTGACGCAAGCACCGCGCATCGCACCAACCCTGATTGGGTTTACGGCATACCTGAACTGGCTCCGCACCAGGCGGATAAAATCCGCACGGCCCATCGCGTCGCCAACCCGGGGTGTTATTCCTCGGGTATGGTGCTGTTGGTGCGGCCTCTGGTAGACGCCGGGCTGCTGCCCCCCGAAGTTCCCCTGACGGTGCAGGGCATTTCAGGCTACAGCGGCGGTGGGCGGCAGATGATTGATTCATTTGAGGGTCGCGGCGCCAATGTCATTAACGACCCCATTCGGCTCTATGCGCTGGAGCTTAACCACAAACATGTTGAAGAAATGAGGCTGCACAGCGGCCTTATGCACCGACCGCTGTTTGTGCCGGCGGTAGGCAAATTCGCCCAAGGCATGCTGGTTGAAATTCCCCTGCAACTTTGGGCCTTGCCCAAGCCCGTCAGTGGGCTGGAAATTCACCAGGCACTGGCGCACCGGTACGCCAATCAGCGGTTCATAAAAGTAATGCCGCTAGACCCGCGGCCCGCCGTGCATCTTGCGCCCGATGCGCTTAATGGCAGCAATAGGATGGAAATATTTGTGTTTGAAAACCGAGCCGAGCGGCAAGCGTTGCTCGTTGCCCGGCTCGATAATCTTGGCAAAGGGGCCTCGGGAGCCGCTGTGCAAAATCTTGATTTGATGCTGGGCCTTGGCGGCAGCAGCCTTTACGAATTACCCGCCGACTAAAAGCCTCGTTCAAGCCGCTTCCGCCGGACCGAGCAGTTCGGTCAGGTCGCGGAGCGCCTCTTCCAGCGCGGTCATGCCCGGGTTAATGGCCAAAGCCAGCCGATAGTAGCGACGTGCACCATCAAAATCACCCATGCTGGCGTGGCAATGCCCCAGACCGGCCATGGCCATAAAATGCTGCGGCACGCGGGCGAGCACTTCGTTGCAGTCTTTGATGGCTTCGGCATAGCGTTCGGCCATTGCATAAGCGATGGATCGCTGATGATAGGCCTCGGCAAAGTCGCTGTCAGCCTGTATGGCCATCGAGAACTTTTCGATGGCGGCTTCAATGTTGCCATGGTTGAGATGCTGCGAACCATTTTTGAGAAACATGCCGCTTTGACGGCGGCCCGCTCTGGCCCAAATACACATGAGAGCGTTATCGGCGGCGTCGTTAAGGCCTGGAGTTTCATCATGAAGCACGCGGGCCACCGGGCCAACCGCCGAAGAATCGCCCACCAAAGCGAGCGACATCACGGCCAATTTCCGCACAGCGGCGCTGGAATGCTCTAGCAGGTCTATGAGGTCGCGGGTGTTCCAACCATCGCAGAGGCTACGATGGGCCATGTGCAAATCACCCCGGTCAAAGGCTCCCTGAACCTGGGCGATCAGCCGCTTGGCTAGAACTTCGTTGGGCTTGTTTGGGCGCATGTAAAACTCTCCTGCCCCCACCGGCCAGAAAACAGTACAACCACTTATGAACTAAACTATGTGGTGCCATTGACCTGCCAAGACTTTAGCTTTCGCCATCTGTGGAGCCACCACTCCACATCAGCCCGGCAGGACAAAGCCTGCTATCTGACACCGGCTAATAGTAGGCAGCACCCCTCTGCGAGGCAAGAGGCAAGTTAGAATATTGTTAAATTTTTATCGGGCGTATTTTATAAGGGGCGATAAAAATGGCTTTTGAGACAGCCTACGGCGGATGCCAAAGCCATTTCCATTATTATTACGAATATATAATCTATCATAATTAATTATTGGCGGTACCGGGCCTTTCATTTTCCGGGAGCCTTATGTTAAACCCTTATAGGATGACTTCGATTTGAACCTGATGCTCCTGCCGGTCGTCCCGCAAGATGATAATACAGCCATCCTGAACTTTGCCATCCACCTGGACGGAACGAACTTTATCGCCCCCGCCCGAAAAATGAATATGGTAAAATGTTTCACGATAGCGATAATGACACTGGAATCCCTTCCAGTGCTGCGGCAGCCGCGGCTCAAACCATAGCCGATCCGCTTCCTGCCGCCAGCCCAGAAACACCTCAATCAACAGCCTATACATCCACCCCGCCGAGCCGGTGTACCAGGTCCAACCACCGCGGCCCTGATGCGGCGCGACCGAATAAACATCTGCCGCCAATACATAAGGCTCTACCCGATAGGTCGTCACCTCCTGCGGCGTGCGGCTATGAAGCAGCGGATTAATTAATTCAAAAAGCTCCCAGGCTTTATCCACTTGCCCGGCCATAGCAAAAGCCATTACCACCCAAACGGCCGCATGCGTGTATTGGCCGCCGTTTTCCCGAACCCCCGGCAAGTATCCGGCAATGTAGCCCGGGTCCTGAAGAGGATGGTCAAACGGCGGATCAAATAATCGGATGAGTTTAAGATCGCGGCTTACCAAATGATCTTCCACCGCGGCCAGTGCGAGGCGCTGGCGCTCGGCATTGCCTGTTTGACTGATCAACGCCCAGCTTTGCGGGAGGCTGTCTATGCGGCACTGCTCGTTTTGGGCCGATCCGAGCGGTGCGCCATCATCAAAAAACGCCCGCCGGTACCACTGGCCATCCCAGGCATTTTCTTCAATTGCGGTAAGAAGCTGGGCGGCATGTTTGCGGCAAAGCTCGGCCGTGGCTGTATCCTGGCGATTCTCGGCCAGTTGTGCCATGGCATCGAGCACTTTACGCTGAAAAAATGCTAACCAAACGCTTTCACCCCGCCCCTGAAGCCCAATGCGATTGAACCCATCATTCCAATCGCCGCAGCCAATGAGCGGCAAGCCATGCTCGCCGGTTCGCAAGCCGCGGTTCACAGCCCGCACGCAGTGCTGCCACAGCGTTGCCTCCTGGCCGCTTACACCAGGCAGGTCGTACCAGGACTCCTCATGCTCAGCCAGTGGGCGCCCCTGCAAAAAGCCCACTTTCTCTTCTAAAACACCGGTATCGCGCGTCAGTTCGACGTAACGACACACCGCCAACGGCAACCATAAGAAGTCATCGGAAAAGGCGGTTCGGACTCCACGGCCTACCGGAGGATGCCACCAGTGCTGCGCATCGCCTTCTTCAAACTGCCGGGAGGCAGCGCGGAGAATTTGCGATCGAAGCAGCTCAGGCGATGCCAGCGCTGCCGCCATCGCGTCTTGAAGTTGATCGCGAAAACCGTAGGCTCCGCCCGATTGATAAAATCCACTGCGTCCCCACATGCGCGACGAAATGACCTGGTAAAGCAGCCAGCCATTGGCCAGCGCGTTTACGCCGGCATCCGGTGTTTCAAGGTGAATGCAGCCGAGGGTTCGGTTCCAATACTGCCAGACGGTTTCCAAAGCTCGTCGTGCGCTGCCCGGCGTGCGAAACCGCTCTATAAGCTGCCTCGCCTGAACCAGATCAGGTGCTGCACCTATAATAAATACAATTTCACGCGATGCGCCGGGCGCAAGTTCCACTGCGCACATCATGGCGGCGCATGGGTCGTACACACCGCCAAGACGACCCGAAAGCTTGCGCCGGCTCATGGCGGCCGGTTTGTCTACGCTGCCATTGCGACCTAAAAACTCCGTGCGATCTCCGGTGACAGAGCGTGCGTTCTCGCTGCAATGCGCAAAAGCCACCCAGCCGGCAAAATCGGCATTCCAATAATTGTGCGCCAAAATGGCGCCCGTTTTTTCATCAAGCTCCGTTACCACATGGCCGGCATTGCGGCTGCGGTTTTCGCCCAGCACCCATTCGCAAAAGCTCGTGACACTAAGCGTGCGGGCTTTGACCGACCGGTTAACCACCTTCAGCACGCAAAATTTGACCGGCTCGCGCAAAGCCGCATACACTTTGAGTTCGGAATAAATACCTTGCTGCGTGCGTTCAAAAATACTGTAGCCAAAGCCGTGGCGCGTCAAGCCTGGAATGCCCCCGGGACTATTGCGTCCGCAGGGCGACCAAAAAAGACCCGTCTGATCATCGCGAATATACAGCGCCTCGCCCGTAGCGTCGGTTACGGCGTCGTTGTACCAGGGTGTAAGCCGGTATTCGTGCGCATTGCCGACCCAAGTATACATACCGCCGGATTCAGAAACCACGGTGCCCAACTGCTCGCCGGCAATGACGTTGCACCAGGGCGCTGGAGGTAGGTTGTCAGGCGATACGGTCATGACATATTCGCGGGCGTCGCCGGTCAAACCGCCGATGCCATTAAAGAACTGCAGATCTTCGCGCCGCGCCGGTGGTGGAACAACGTCGCGCTGCGGCTGCGAAACCGGCACCAGCCGCGGCATGACGGCATCGGCCTCGCCGCCGGGGCGATCGAGTTGCTCTTCGAGGGTACCGGCGCTGTCGGAAAGCACCACGGCCGCGGCCGCCAGCAAAAGCAATCGATCATCTTCGGTAAGCTGATCGAGCCGGCGCAAAAAGATTCCGCCAGGCCGATCAAGCAGCTTGGCATCCGGCCCTGCGGCGATAACCGCCAGTAACTGCTCATGCAGGTCTTGGCGGTAAATCGAGGTATCCTGATTCCAGATTACCAAGTCCACCGCCAGACCTTTGAGCCGCCAGTACGCATGAGCCTTGAGCACATCGCGAACCAGCGAAAGATTGTCGCGATTTTCAACCCGCAGCAGCAAAATGGGCAGGTCGCCGGAAATGGCAAACCCCCAAAGCCCGGACTGGCCGCGCACATTACGCCGTACCGTCTCTGCACCCGCCCGCAGCGCCGGCCCCGGGTACAACAATGCACCGGCTAATCGGCCAAAAAGCTGCGCCTCCGCCTCGGTAGCGCCAAGCTGCTGCAGCATGACCTGATTATGCGACCACGCAAGGTCCATCACGCGGTCGGTTAGCCGGCGGTCGCTGTAGCGGGCCGCCATCGCCTCAACCTGCTGGCGGGTGGCTCCAACACCTAATAACATATCGAGACAAATTGTTTGTTCAGGTTCGATGACAAAATGTCGGCGTATGGCGACAATCGGGTCCAGCGGTGCGCCTGCAAAATTACCGAGCGGCCCCGGGCGGTCCATCGCCAGCGGCTGAGCCGCCGAGCGACCCCTGCCAATAAAAGCCTCACGCCCGGTTTGATATGAAAACTCCGCCGCCGCACCGTGCACCGTCAACTGGTGTATCAGCCAGGGCGGCTGTTCAGTGTTGGATCGCGCCCGCCGCGTCGCCAAAAGAGCACAGTGCTCGCTTAGTACGCTGGTTTGCACAAACAGGTTGCCAAAGGCCGGATGTGCCGCATCGGCAGTTTGCGACTGCAGAACCACTTCGCCGTAACTGGTGACTTCAATGGTTCGCGGCGTTTTGCCGCGATTGGTCAGCAAGATGCGGCGCAGTTCAATATCGTCCTCGGGTGAGACGGCAATGGTCATGCGCGTTTCGATCGAGCCGTCGCGCCGCTGAAACTCGGCCTTGCCCTCCGAGAACACAGCTTCGTATGCCTGGCCCACGCGGCCCGCGGGCGATATTCCGGCGGACCACCATCGCTGCGAATCAAGGTCGCGAATGTAACAATACAAGCCCCAGCAATCACATGTGTAGTCGGCCTGCCAGCGCGTCAAAGCAAGGTCGTTGAATAGCGAACGGCCGCTGCCCACGGTTGTCACCATGACATGATAGCGTCCATTGGAGATGAGATGCGCTTCGGGCGCCGGCGTGGCCGAGCCTGAAAATACCCGCCATGCCGGGCGTTCCTGCGCCACGGGCCGACGCGACTCAGCAACCTCCGAGGAATGCGGAAAAATGCCGGCTACCCGCGGAATCTTTTCCTGCAGCAGCAATTCACCGGAGCGCAACAGCGGATCGGCCGAGAATCGCCGCTGCATCGGCTCGTGCAGCAAAAGCGATATAATTCCCAGCAGGCCCATGCCTTGATGGTGCGACATAAACGAGCGCACAGTCGCGGGAGTACCCGGCTCCGGCACCCGGCTTGCGGTGTAGTCTATCGCTTCATAGAAGCCATAGCGGCCCATTTGCCCATCCTGCTTGAGTCGCAATAGATTCGCAGCCGCCCGCTGAGGCGAAGCCAGCAGCGCCAGCATGGAGGCATAGGGAGCAATGACGACATCTTCCGAAAGCCGCCGCTTAAAGCCCAAGCCCGGCACGCCAAAGGCGCGATACTGATAATTAAGTTGTGCGTCGGTGGCATTGTACCCTGATTCGGACACGCCCCAGGGTATGCCGCGATCATTGGCGTAGCTTATGTTGCGGTCAACCACAGCCTGCATCGTCTGATCGACCAGAGTGCCCGCGAACTGGGGCATGACGAGCTGCGGCATCAGGTATTCAAACATTGAACCGCTCCAGCTCAACAGTGCGAGCTGACCGGACCGACCTGTCACTGGGCGCCCAAGTGCAAACCAATGCTCCTGCGGCAACTGCCCCTGCACAATGCCGATGTAACTTGTAAGCCGCGCCTCGGATGCCAGCAGATCGTAAAAGCCTTTGTCCAAAGCATTGTCAGAAACACGAAAGCCGATGGAGAGAAGTTTTCGTTCAGTATCATATAGAAATTTGAAGTCCATCTGCGCCAAGATGGCGGCGCGCCGCCCCAAACGATCAAAGTCGTTGAGTCGCGACTGCAATCGCTGCAGCCCCAGTCGCAAGGCCGATTCCCATTGGTCTCGCCACTGCTGGTACTGCGGCTCGATTGCCGCCGCATGGAGCCCGGGCAACGAATCGAGCGCCGCCTGACAAGCGATGACTAAGTCAGACAAGCCCACATTTTGATTCAGCGCACGGTAATGCCGCGAATGCTCCCGCCACAGACCAGCCATCTCGGCATCGACGGGCGACATATCCGGCGGCGGCGGCAACTTAACCCACGGTGCCAGCCAGACAAGGTCCTCGCGCAAATCCGCGGCTTGTTTGGACAACATCTCAATCCAACCGCGCACATTGGAGGATGCTTCGCTCGCGGCGTCTGCCGCGTGCGCTTCGGCGGCGGAGAGCTTAACGCACTGCTCCAGTGCATGAACACTTTCCGGCAGGGACGCATCGTCGCAAGCGCTCATCTGCTCAATAAGCTGCTCCAATTGTCGGACTTGTGCGCCGGGCGATGCATCCGCCAGTAACTGCCCCGATGCCGCGCCGAGCGCGTCAGCAGCCATACTATCCTTAATAATCAGCAGCACATCGCCCAGGCCGGCCGCCCAGAGCTGCGGCAGCGGGCGAGTCGCCCGCATTTCGTCGAAGCCGGATTTAAGCACCAGCAGATGCCCCGCCAGATTGCCGCTGTCAACGGTAGAAACATACAGCGGCGAAAGAGGTTCAAGCGTTTGCGTGTCGTACCAATTAAAGAAATGGCCGCGATAGCGGGTTAGGCGGTCCATCGTGTCGAACATGGCGCGCGTACGAAAAAGCAGCGTTCCGGCGCCGATCCAGCCGGCGTCGAACGCCGCCAAATTCGCAAGTGCCGCCAAGCCGATATTTGTAGGTGAGGTGCGGTGCGCGATCTTTTCTTTCGGATATTCCTGATAATTGTCGGGCGGTAGAAAATGATCTTCAGCGACAACAAACGTTTCAAAGAAGTGCCAGGTGCGCCGCGCCAGCGCCCGCAGAAATTGTTGCGTTTTTGCGTCCAACTTGCTGCGTGACTCGTCGAGCGGCCTGCTCAGGAGCCACGCGGCCACAGGTGAAAGTATCCAAAGCAGGCATGGCCCGGCGGCCAAAAGCAGCTTGCCATCGCCAATAAGCCATGTGCAAAGCACCAGCCCAGCGCCCAAGATAGGCGCAACCCACATGCCCAGCACGAAGGCCGACAGGTCATGCCGTACACCGCGTGCCACCAGACCGCTGCTGCGCCATTGCAGCAAATGCCGCCGTGTAAAAAGTAGTCGCGTGAGTGTCTGACCGATAGCCTGCAGGCATATCACAGCCTCAAAGCCGGCAAACACAATCAATAAAAAGCCTTGGGTAAGCCGACTGGCCAAACCTGCAGCCCAGTAGTTCAAGTGCAGGTTGATAGGCAGGTCTGAACTTTTGGTCGCCAGGTCAAAAACGCTCGACAACAACAGCGGCGCAAACACCACTGCCAGAAGCCCCAATGCCCACGCCCATGAAGGCCCTAACCCCAGACACAACCAGGCGAAGAGCGCCACCACCGCCGGTGGCCAGAGGCTGCGTCTTAAGTTATCAAATATTTTCCAGCGCGACAGAGCCGAAAGCCGATTGCCCAGTCGCCGACCGGTCATATCGCGCACCCAAGGCAGTAAATAGCCGACAATCTGCCAATCGCCGCGTATCCAGCGATGCCTGCGGTTGACATCGGCGGTAAAATGCGAAGGAAATTCTTCAAACAACTGTACGTCGCTTACCAGGCCGGAGCGCACGTGGCAGCCCTCAAGCAGGTCGTGACTCAGGATGCGATTTTCGGGAAATCGCTTATGCAGCACCGTATGAAAGGCATCTATGTCAATAATGCCTTTACCGACAAATGAACCCTCGCCGAATAAATCCTGATAAACATCGGAAACCGCCCGGGTGTAGGGGTCCAGTCCGGCATCGCCGCCAAAAAGCCTTACAAACCACGACCGCCGGGATGCGGGCAAATGCACCGCTACCCGAGGCTGCAGAATGCCATAACCACGGCGCACCAGGCATGTTTTAGAATCTATTTGCGGACGATTGAGAACATGCGCCATCGTGCCGATAAGTTTAATTGCCGTTCCGCGGGGCAATTGCGTATCAGCGTCAAGCGTAATGAGGAACTTCACACCGGCCAAAACT
>JAJXZA010000139.1 GCA_021780285.1 Planctomycetota bacterium | reverse complement strand
GACGGCCATCGCCACCTGCACGCAGCAACAACGCAGCGTCTTTGAATTCCTGTATCAGACGGTCAACAACCACTTCGCCGGACGGCCCGTACCTTCACTACTTCCCTCAGGCCCGTGAACGGCTACCCAAAATCAGGGCGTGGCCGAACTTCTTGATGGTAACCTCTTTTGCCATCAGCCTGAACGCTTTAGGGAGGCGTACCGCCTGACTGGGGCCGCTCCAAAATACCTTGGCTTTCGCCTGCAACATAAAGTCACCTTACCTTAATATATACAATCACTACTGTCCGGTGAACGCCGATTTGGCATTGGAAAATCGCTCATTTGCCAATAAATGCAGGGATTTTCCCAAGCGAAGATTTTCAAATCGTGTACCCTCTCATAGGTGCACAAAACCCTTATTCCACGGGCATGAAATTGCTTTTGCCCATGTCATTGACCGGACAGCAGTGATATACAATATATACTTTTACTTGGCAACCATGCCATTACCCGGGGAAGCTCCCAACCGATCAGGCGCAAGTCATCCGGCGCCGTAGCAGTATGATCGTCGAGGTGCAAGCAGCCAGCAGAGCCAGTGGTGCTGGTTCCGGCACGGGCGCCAGCGAAAAATTATCAACGAGCAGCGTATTGTTGCCCGGCCCGGCAGCACCGTAAAATGTGGCATTAAGCACTGTCAGCGTGACTGGGTTGTTGCTGGTGGCTGTGTAATTGGCTGTAAAGACATCGTAGGGATTGCTGCCGCCAACGGGGTGTACTGCGATGTCGCTGGCCAGCGTGGCCGCGCCCAGAGTAACGGTCATGGCCGACGGAATGCCGCCGGCGCTGGTGGCGTTGTAATAAAATTTGAGTTGATAAGTTGTGCCGCTGGTCAAGCCGCTGAGCGTTTGGCTCAGGCTTGCCTGCCCTGCGCTGCTGACAGCATTTTCGAGGAACGCGACATTGCCGCCATCGGGTATGGAGCCATTATCGGCAAACGGCCCGCCCGCACTGTTAACGCCCGTATTCCAGAGGGCGGTCCATCCGGCCGGCGCTAAATAACCATTTGTCACGGTAGTTTGATTGGTGCTCCCCTCGAAGCTCGGATTGGCAATGACAACCTGGCCGGCGCTGCGTTGAATAACCGAGATGGCGTCGAGCAGCAGGCTGTTGTCGTTTGCGCCCGAGGGAGACGAGTTGGTGATGGTGAGTGTTGCGGAGGATGTGCTTGGCGTAAACGAAGCGTTCAAAAAAGTATAGTTGGCACTAGGCGCAATGCTGGCCACCGTGGCGATGTTTTGTGTGCCGTAGGTCGCGGTCAGCCCCGCGGCCGCTGTGCTTATGCGTGCATCGTAAAACACCTGAAACCAATACTGTTGCCCCGGCGTAAGGCCTGAAATGGTCTGGCTGATGGAATTGCCCGTGCCCTGAATAAACGCCACCTGCTGCGCATCGGGAACATTGGTGCCAGTGGCAAACTGCTGTGCCACGGTATTAGTGCCGCTGACCGCAACGTTTCCCGACCAATCGGTAATCGTAACCGTTCACGGGCCAAAGTGGCGAAATTAGGCAATAAATGAAGGTTCCTGACCGTATGCGACCGATTTGGGCGCATTTTTTACTCGGATGGCCGGCAACATCCGATTATTTACCTTTATTTCTATGGTTTTTACCCCGTGAACGGTTACCGGTAATCGAACCATATCCGGTGCCGGCATTGGTGTTGTCCTCGAAGCTTGGGTTTAACACGGCTATGGAATCGCCTGGCGCCAAAGGGGTAAAAGCCGCCAAGCCTGCCATGCTCGCCGCTGCCGCGGCTACAACCAGGATGTGACGTGAAGCGTTCCGCATAAAATCCTCCGCATATCTACCAGACGCCCCGTCAAACGGGGCGGGTATCAGCATGCCATCCGGCTCGGCGAGCGGACGCACAAGAAAGCGATGGCGTTTTCATATGCGGCGGCTCCGAGGTTTCCGGAAATATCCGCGCAACCTAAATCGCCGCATGTTTTGGAGGCGGCGAGATGATCTGCCGCGGATGTTCAATTTTTCAATTAGTTATATTATATCCAGAGCAGGCATTTAGTCAAGATTAAAATGTTCGGAATACAGACGCAGGCTGCGGCTTGAGCGCGAGGCGTAAATATCTACACTATTACGAATGTTATTGTGGATATATTCCGAATGCCGTGGTGTTGGCAGCGCATGAGGCGATAAGTCCCTGCAGGGTCGCGGGCCGCGGTCTACCCGGTTGCTTGCCCCGCAGCTACCTGCCCAGCACATTGGCGCGATACCAGGCGATGGTTTTTTTCAGGCCGTCTTCCAGCGTGGTTTGAGCTGCAAAGCCGAACTTGGCTTTGGCTCGTGCGGTGTCGAGGCAGCGGCGGGGTTGGCCGTCGGGTTTGGTTGCGTCCCATTCCATGCGGCCCTTAAAGTCGCACAGGCGGGCGACAAGCTCCGTTAAATCGCGGATGGTAATTTCAAAGCCGGCGCCGAGGTTTACCGGCTCGGCCTCGTTGTAATTGAGTGCCGCTCTTACGATGCCATCGGCGGCATCTTCCACATACAAGAACTCGCGCGACGCCTTGCCGGTGCCCCAGGCGCTGATGTGATCGGCCTTGCTTGCGGCGGCTTCGAGGCATTTGCGAATCAGCGCGGGAATCACATGCGAACTGTGCAGGTCAAAATTGTCTCGCGGTCCGTATAAGTTGACGGGCAAAAGATAAATGGCGTTGAGTCCATATTGCCGGCGGTACGCCTGGCACATGACAAGCAGAGCTTTTTTGGCCACGCCGTAGGGGGCGTTGGTTTCTTCGGGATAGCCCTGCCAGAGGTCGTCCTCCTTAAAGGGTACAGGCGTAAACTTGGGGTAAGCGCAAATGGTGCCCACCTGCACAAACTTTTTAACCTTATTGAGCCGGGCGGCCTCCATTAAATGCAGGCCCATGGCGGCATTGGCGTAAAAGTAGTAGCCGGGGTTGTCGCGGTTGGCGCCGATGCCGCCGACGCGGGCGGCCAGGTGAATAATCACGTCGGGCTTGAGGGCGGCAACGTAATCCTCGGTTTGCTGCTGGCGGGTAAAGTCGCAATCTTTGCTGCGCGGTGTGATGATGTCGTCGGCTGCAACGCCGCTGCGTTTGAGCCGCTCGGTTACAAATCCGCCTAAAAAGCCGGCGCCGCCGGTGATGAGATACTTCATAGGGTATGTTTCCGCCAAAAGATGTCTCAGGCTTTGCCGCCAAGGTGCGTATGAATAAGCTTTTCGCGCTCGGCGAGTTTAAGGTCGTGCTCGACCATCATTTTCGCCAGAGCCTGCATATTGGTTTTGGGCGTCCAGCCGAGTTTGGCGCGGGCCTTGGAAGCGTCACCGAGCAGCAGGTCCACCTCGGCTGGGCGGAAATATTTAGGGTCAATCTTCACATGCTTCTGCCAATCCAGCCCAAGCAGGCCAAAGCACGTTTCAATCCATTGGCGAACTGAATATGTTTCGCCGGTGGCTACAACATAATCATCAGGGGTGTCCTGTTGGAGCATACGCCACATGGCCTCGACATAATCGCCGGCAAAGCCCCAATCGCGTTTGGCATCGAGGTTGCCCATGTACAAGTGCTGCTGAAGGCCCAGCTTGATGCGTGTGGCGGCGCGCGTGACTTTGCGGGTTACAAAGGTTTCGCCGCGGCGCGGCGACTCATGGTTAAATAAAATGCCGTTACAGGCAAACATGCCGTAAGACTCGCGGTAATTCACCACCTGCCAGTACGAGTATACCTTGGCGCAGGCATAGGGGCTGCGCGGATGAAAGGGGGTGGTTTCTTTTTGGGGTGTTTCGACAACTTTGCCGAACATTTCGCTGCTGGATGCCTGATAAAACCGAATCGGCAGGCCCACATCGCGGATGGCTTCGAGCATCATAAGCGTGCCGAGGGCGTCGGTTTGCACGGTATATACCGGCTGGTCAAAGCTCACGCGCACATGCGACTGGGCGCCCAGGTTGTAGATTTCGTGCGGTTTGCTTTTGGTAAGCACGTCGCGCAGGCACGAGGCATCGGTCAGGTCGCCATAGTGCAGGTGCAGGCGGGTGTTGCTCTCGTGCGGGTCCTGGTAAATGTGATCGAGGCGTTCGGTATTAAAACTGCTGGACCGCCGGATAATTCCATGGACTTCGTAGCCTTTTGCGAGCAGCAGCTCCGCGAGGTACGAGCCATCCTGCCCGGTGATGCCGGTAATGAGCGCCCGGCGCGATTCGTTTTGACTCATGAATGATCTCCGCAAATGAGCCGACAGCGACACTGCTGTCGCAGACACCACTATAATCGTGTCGCGGGTGCTTGTCTTGCCGGGTACGCCGGCCCTGTTGTTATCGGATATACACCGCCCCCGGCTTGATGCCAGCGTGTTGCCAACGCCCGGCCCTGAAATGCCAGCCGATTAAAGCCATGAATTTAAGGCCGTTATAGTGTATAATCAGTAAATGGCGCAAACTGAATCATGGGTTCCCGGCATCAGATTGTCGGGAGATATATGGACTGACCGCGCAGAGCTGCGATTCGCATTTTCGCGCTCAAGCGGGCCGGGCGGCCAAAATGTCAACAAAGTCAATTCCAAGACGGAGTTGCGCATTCGGCCGGAGGTAATTCATGGCCTGTCAGATGCGGCGCGGCAGCGGCTCATTGCGCTGGCTGGCCGCCGCATCAATAGCGCCGGCGAAATATTGATAGTCAGCGAACTGGCCCGCACGCAGGAGGCCAATCGCGTGGAATGCCTTAAGAGGCTCAAAGCCCTGATCGGTGCGGCGCTGGTTGTGCCAAAACTGCGGCGACGATCGAAGCCAACGCGGGCATCAAAAGAGCGCCGACTGACTGGTAAAAAACGCCGTGGCGAAACCAAGCGACTGCGTACAAGTCGGTTTGAATAATCGCTGTTCTTCCCTGCTGATAGTTAGGGCGTCTAGCGAAATTCACCTGCATTACAGCCTGTTGCTGTTGGTGGTTGCAAGATTGCGGCCGGCCAGTGCGCGACTTTATAACCCATGAGCAACACTACGAGCGCCTGGCAATTATGTAAGTCCGCGCCGCGCCGACGCAGCGGGTAAACAGCCGCCGCCTGAAAAGATCTTCGCCGCATAGACTCTCCCCGGCCTGCCGTTTAACATACCGGCGTTTTGTTGCGCGTAGCGACTAAGAGTGGAACGTTTCATGTTAAAACATCGGCTGATGCTAGGCTTTACCATCGGCATCGCGCTTTTGGCAATGTTTTATTTTGACCAGTCGCTGAGCCGCGGCTGGCCGGCGCGAACCTGGTCGTTTCCGCCCGGCACCCTCATGGCCATTACGTTGTCGCTGTTTATTCCCCTGGCCGTAAGAGAAATGCAGCAACTGCTTGGTCGCGAGCATGTGCGCATTTCGATGCGGGTGTGCATCGCGGGCGCTCTGCTGTGCATGCTGTGGCCCTGGCTTGAGATATTATCTGAAATGCTCCTGGCCCACTCCCGGGGCGTTAATCCCATTGCCATCACCGTCGCAAACTGGTTCCATACAGTCAAGCCGCACTACCTGGTGCCGACGGTTCTCGCCGCCGCCATGTTCGGCGCATTTGTCATGCACAGCCGCGATGAAAAAATCGAAGGAGCCATGGCCTCGGCCGGGGGGTCGCTTTTGGCAATTGTGTACCTGGGGGTGCTGCCGGGGTTTTTTCTGCCGATTCGATTAACGCATTCCGCCGGCATGGTGGTATCGGTGCTGCTGATGGTAAAAGGCGCCGATATCGGCGCGTACGCGGTGGGGCGGCTGATGGGGCACCATAAGCTTATTGCCTGGCTTTCACCGGGTAAAACGGTGGAGGGTTTTTTGGGGGGGCTGCTGCTGGCGGCAGCGGTGGGTGGGGTGCTTACGCATTATTCGTCGGAGTTCCGCTGGTGGCAGGGTACGCTGGGCGGCATCGTGCTTGGCGCGGTGGGCCAGATGGGCGACCTGCTCGAGAGCCTGCTCAAACGCGATGCCGGCGTTAAAGATTCGGGTCAAATGCCCGGCTTTGGCGGCATTTTAGACTTGATAGATTCGCCCCTGCTGGCGGCACCGGTCGCCTATTGGATGCTTAAACTGGTGCATGGTTGAATTGGCCTTCCGCCGAGCCGCCGTTTGGCGTGCCTGTCGCCCCGGCCTTACAGGACGGTGCGTCTTGCCGCAGCCGCGAGTGGCCCGGCAGAGCCTTTTGGGCGGTGGTATGGGGCGGCCGGCGGCCAAAGCGGGTAATTTTCTTTTGACAGGCGCATAGGCTGGTCTATAATCCACGTTTGCTAGGTGGGAAGTTGCGTCATCCGCTTGGGTGGTTGATGGCGCGGGAGTTGGGCAACATTGTGGGCTGCCAACGGCGCTCCGGGGCACAGGAGCAGAAATAAACGCTGTTGGTGCGGGTCGGGGGCGGCGGACAGAATAATTCTATCCTTGCCGCAAACCCCAAATCTTTTACTCTCTTGCTGGAGGCTTGTATGCAGGCAATGCGGCACGGTTCTCAACAACGGCAGTGGCATCGTCGGGCGCTCTGGGCGGCCACGGTTGGTGTACTCACCACTGCGGCGGCTTTGCCCCTGGCATTGCAGGCCCAGGTTGCCGACAGCAACTCCACACCGGTGCTTCAAACCGGCGCGCCGCCGGAAACGCCGGCGCAGCAACTGGCCGACAAGGCCGATTTGTTTATGCACTATTCGCTCATGGGCGATCAGAAGCTTGCCGGTGATTTCGGCCAGGCGATTCTCAACGCCGGCCCCACCCCGGTGCAGGCGCTTCGCGCGT